>PLAH01000153.1 GCA_003134045.1 Gammaproteobacteria bacterium | reverse complement strand
AATAAGTGGCCGCCACGACCAGAATCACGGCCTCCACACAGGTCTCGGTGGCGGAGAACCAATAGTTCTGTTCGCCGCGATACATCAGCAGCTGCAAGGCGCCGACGGCGAGACTCAACGACGCGAAGCCGAACATGTCGAACTGCATGCGCCGCGTGGCGGGTGTCGGACGGATGTAGCGCCAGATGCCATAGGTGGCGAGAGCGCCGACAGGAACGTTGATGAAGAAAACCCAGCGCCAATCGTAGCTGTCCGTGAGCCAGCCACCCAAGGTGGGGCCGAGAATCGGTCCAACCATGACCCCCATGCCCCACACGGCCATCGCCGAGCCCTGCTTCTCGGGGGGATTGATGTCCATCAGCACCATCTGCGACATGGGCACGAGCGCCGCTCCGAAGACACCCTGCAGCAGGCGGGCCCCGACGATCTGGCCCAGGGAGTTCGACAGGCCGCACAAGGCGGAGGCCACCGTAAATCCGACCACGGATGCGAGGAAGATCTGCTTCTGTCCGAAGCGATCCACGAGCCAGCCGGTCAACGGCGTAGCGATCGCCGCCGCGACGATGTATGCGGTCAACACCCAGGCGATCTGATCCTGCGACGCGGAGAGTGTGCCCTGCATGTGGGGCAGGGCGACGTTCGCGATCGTGCTGTCGAGCGTCTGCATGATCGTCGCCATCATGATGGACAGCGTGATCATGCGTCGATTGAGCGCTCGGGTCATGGGACGGCTTCGACCATCCCTTGCAATGCCTCCAACAGCTCGGTGGCCACTTTGAGTTGTTTGGGGTCGATGTTCGCGAGCAGACTCTTGCGCACGGCGGCGGCTTCCGTCTTCACGGTTGCGTACAGCGCGTGACCCGCGTCGGTGAGCACCACTCGTTTGATCCTGCGATCGACGCTCGAGGGTTCCCGTACCACCAAGCCGGCCTTCACCAGCCGATCGATCATCGCGACCATCGTGGCGCCCTCGACGGCGAGCCGGTCCGCGAGCTCGGACTGGGATAGCGGCTCGTGAGCCTTGGCCGCGACCGCGATGGTCATCCAGCTGGCTTGGCTCAGCCCCAGATACTTGAGGCGCCGATCGATTGCTTGGCGCCATGCGCGTGCGGTGTTGTGCAACGCGTTGGAGAAACGCTCTTCGATTTCGCTCATTTGCGCAGCTCTCTAATAGTTAGTTAGCTAACTAAATAATACCACAAAGGGTTCGGCATGTGGGCCGGGATCCAAAGCGCAGGGCGAAGTCGTCCCGGGAACCGCCACGGCGGGTCGTCGCGCTAGCTTCGCGCCCAAGCCACCGTGGCGATGCCGGCAAACGTCATGAGGAGCGAGCCGACCAGGTGGACGGCGATGGCGCCCAGGGCCCAGACCACGCGTCCGCTCTGCAGGAGCAGGATCACCTCGGCGGAAAAGGTCGAGAATGTGGTCAAGCCGCCGCAGAAACCGGTGGTGACGAACAGGCGCCATTCGATGGGAATCGCCGGGTTCGCCGCAAATACCGCCAGCGCCACCCCGATGACATAGCAGCCGATGAGATTGGCCGCCAAGGTGCCGGGCGGGATGTTGGGAAAATAACGATTCAGGAACATCGCCAGCAACCAGCGCATGAGGCAACCCGCCATGCCGCCCACGGCCACCGCGATCAACGAACGCCACAACGTCATGATGCCGCTTGCATTCGAGTTCGCATCCGCAAGCCAATAAGTTGTGGGCGGTCAGATGCCATTGACAGTTCGCATGCGACGGATCGTAATCGGTTTGCGCGACTGAATCAAAAGGCGGGGATACCATCGATGACGAAGAGCCACATTCACACGGATCTGCCGGGTCCGAAGGCCCGCGAACTGCTGGCGCGCGACGCGCTCGTCGTGTCGCCCTCGTATCCGAGGGATTACCCCTTCGTGATGTCCCACGGCAAGGGCGCCGAGGTCTGGGACGTGGATGGCAATCGGTTCCTGGATTTCGCCGCGGGCATCGCGGTTTGCAGCACCGGCCATAGTCATCCGGCGGTGGTACGGGCGATCAAGGACGCGGCGGATCGCTTCTTGCACATCTCATCCGATTATTGGCACGCGGGTCAGGTCGAACTTGCCGAACGCATGAACGCGCTGTCGCCGATGAAGGAGCCCGTCATGAGCTTCTTCGCCCAATCGGGCACCGAGAGCGTCGAGGCGGCCTTGAAGCTCGCCCGCTACGTCACGGGCCGCGGCCGCTTCATCGGATTTCTGGGGGGATTTCATGGACGCACCATGGGATCGCTGGCCTTCACGTCGAGCAAGTACACGCAGCAGAAGGGCTTCTTCCCGGCCATGCCCGGCGTCACGCATGTGCCGTATCCCAATAACTACCGCCCGTTGTTCGCCGGCGGCGACCAGGGACGCGCGGTACTGCGCTACATCGAAGAAGTCCTGTTCGTTCACAATGTGCCGTCGAACGAGGTCGCCGCCATCCTGGTCGAGCCGATCCAGGGCGAGGGCGGTTATCTCGTCCCGCCCGACGGATTTCTCGCGGGCCTGCGCGAGCTTTGCAACCGCCACGGTATTTTGCTGATCTTCGATGAGGTGCAGTCCGGCGTGGGGCGCACGGGAAAGATGTTCGCGTGCGAGCACTGGGGCGTGGCGCCGGACATCATGACTCTGGCGAAGGGGCTGGGCTCGGGCATGCCCATCGGGATGGTGGTGGCCAAGCGCAGCATCATGCAGAAGTGGTCGCGGGGCGCCCACGGCAACACCTATGGCGGCAACCCCTTGTGCTGTGCGGCCGCGCTGGCGACGCTCGATCTGGTCGAGCGCGAATATCGGGCCAACGCCGCCAAGATCGGCGACTATTTCATGGAGCAGCTGCAGCTGTTCGCCGCCAAGCATTCCGTGGTCGGCGAGGTCCGCGGCAAAGGTCTCATGCTCGGCATGGAACTCGTCGTGGACCGCGCGGGCAAGGTGCCCGCCAAGACGCTGTGCGATGCGCTCATCACCCGCGCCTTTCACAATGGCTTGCTCCTGCTGTCGTGCGGCCTGAGCACGGTAAGGTTCATGCCGCCCCTGATGATCGATGAAGCAGACGTAGACGAAGCCATCGAGTTGCTCGGCCGCAGCCTGGAAGAGGTATTGGCCACGGAGCATCCGATCGCGCGGGGCATTGCAACGGCCTGAAGCGCGTACTAAGGGGCGAGCCGCCCGTACTTCTTCAAGACGGCGCGCAGTTCCTCATGGGGCAGGGCGATGACCCGGTGCCCGTCGGCGCCGGTCATGTCGCTCGCGGCCACCAGCGCGTTGACGATGGCTTCCTCGGTGGCCTCGACGGTGCCCTTGAACAGGGGGTCCAGCAGGTCGTTGGGCAGCATCTTCAGATCGACCACGCGATCCGCGGCGGCCGCCCCTGAATTCGCGGTCGAGAAGGCGATGAAGATATCGCCCGAGCCGTTGCCGGAGAGGCTGCCGTTGCGGCCTAAACCTAGGGTGACGCGATGTGCGAGGCGCTTCAATTGATGGGCCAGCAACGGCGCGTCGGTGGCGACGATGACGATGATGGAGCCACGTTCCGCGAGATCGGACGGGATGAAGGCGTACGGTTCCGGCGCCGGTATTTCGCGGCCGACCGCGACGCCGGCGATGCGTAGATTGTCCCGCCTGCCGTAGTTGCACTGGACCAGCACTCCGACGGTATAGCCGCCTTCCTTGGCCTCGAGGCGGCGCGAGGCGGTGCCGATGCCGCCCTTGTAGCCATTGCAGATCATGCCCGTGCCGCCGCCGACGCTGCCTTCCTCGACCGCGCCGCCCTGCGCCGTGTCGAGCGCGTGAAAGGCGTGCTCCGGTTTGACGTGAAAGCCGTTGATGTCGTTGAGCCAGCCGTCCCACGTTTCGCCGACCACGGGGAGCGACCACCAGAAACCCGTGGCATCGGCGGCGCCGTGGGCGATGCGCCATTGAATGGTGGCGTCGCGCACCACGCCGACGCTGTGCGTGTTGGTCAGCATCACCGGGCCCTCGAGAAATCCCGATTCCTCCACCCAGGTGGTTCCGGTCATTTCGCCATTGCCGTTCTGTGAGAACCAGGCCGCGAATACCGGGTCGGATTCGGACTTCCGGCCGCGCGGCAGCACCGCCGTGACGCCGGTGCGCACCGGCCCCTTGCCCACCACGAGCTTGCCCGTGCCCGAGATCAGCGTGGTGTGACCCACGGTGACGCCGGCGACATCGGTGATGGCATTGAAGGGGCCCGGCTGGCCGTCGAACGGGATGCCGAGATCGCGGGCGCGAGGCTTTGCGGCCTGCGCGTCCGCGGGTGGTGCGCTTGAGGTGAATGCGATGCAGAGCAGGACGAGAAGTGCCGAACCACTGAAATGACGCACGCGATACTCCCTGGGACTGGGTGCGGCCGGCCGAACTCGGCGCGCTTCGGCAATGTTAGACTAAGTCGATGAACTTCAGTCGAATTCGGACGATGAGAACGCTGCTGGTCCTAGGGTGCCTGGCGAGTCTCACGGCCGCGTGCGGCGCGGCCGCCGCAGATAAACAGTTGTTCATTTACAATTGGACCGATTTCATCGGCCCCGACACGATCGCGAAATTCGAGAAGCAGACCGGCATCAAGGTCACGTATGACGTCTATGACGCCGAGGAAACCATGGAGGCCCGGCTCATGGCGGGCAGCTCCGGCTACGATGTCGTCAGCGCATCCACGGATTTTTTCAGCCGTGAGATCCGCGCCGGCGTGTACCTTCCGCTCGACAAGTCGAAGCTGCCGAATTGGCGGAATCTCGACCCACGCATTCTGGCCATCCAGGCGGCCTACGATCCGGGCAACGCGCATGCGGTGCCGTACCTGCACTCCATCAACGGTTTCGCCTACAACGTCGACATGGTGAAGGCGCGCATGCCCGACGCGCCGGTGGACAGCCTGGACATGCTGTTCAAGCCTGAGGTCGTCGCCAAATTCGCCGATTGCGGGGTGACTTTCCTGGATTCTGCCGAGGACGTTCTGCAACTTGCCTTGAAGTACCTGGGCCTCGACCCGAACAGCACCAGGCCGGAAGACTTCAAGGCCGCCGAGACGTTGCTGCTCAAGGTGCGTCCCTTCGTCCGCTCGTTCGATTCCGCCGAGTTCATGAACGGCCTGGCCAACAGGGAAGTGTGCGTCGCCATGTCCTGGTCGAGCGACTACGCCTTGTCCCGGGCCCGGGCCCGGGCCGTGGGGATCGACGTGAAACTGGCGTTCACCGTGCCGAAAGAGGGCGCGAATCAGACGTTTTCCTCGCTGCTCATCCCGGAAGGGGCGCCGCACCCCGACGCCGCCTACCAATTCATCAACTTCATCCTGCGGCCGGACATCATCGCCGAGATCAGCAACTCGATTTATTATGGTAATGATAATATCGCTTCTCGGCCGCTGGTCGACTTGCGTATCCTTGGCGACGTGACTCTGTACCCCACGCCGGAAATCGAGGCGAGGTTGTACCGGTCCGCCGAGGTGAGCGCGGCAACGGAACGGATCCGTACGCGCACGTGGACTCGCGTCAAGACCGCGAAATGATTGCAGAAGAGGACATGATTGTGGCCAGCCAACCCGGTTCTTTGAAATTGACCATCAATTCCCCGACTCAGCTGTGGATCGAGGACGGCGGCGGCCGCCGGATGGGGATCCATCCCATCTGGCTGCGGGAACGCTGCCAGGATACGCAGAGCATGGATCTTCTGACGGGCCAGAGACTGCAGGATCCCTCGGATCTCGATCTCGATTTGAGCTACGCGGCACTCTCGGAGACCGAGCCCGGGAGGCTGCACGTCCGGTTCAGCGACGGCCATGAGGCCGACTTCGCCGCCGGCGAGATTCTGGCCGAAGCGGCCCTGCCTCCCGGCGAGAACGACGTGCCGGCGGTCGAAACCTGGACCGGCGCGCTCGAGCATCTGCCGCGGGCGCAGTGGCGCGCGAATCCCAGTGATGCCGATCTGATGTCCTGGGTGAAACTCTTTCTGCGCTTCGGCTTCATCGTATTCAGCGGCGTGCCGTCGGAACATCATGCCGTGCTCGAGGTGGCCCTCGCTTTCGGGTTCGCGCGCGAGACCAATTTCGGAACGGTTTTCGATGTGCGCTCGATCCCGAACGCCACCGATCTCGCCTACACGCCGGTGAAGCTCGAGCCGCACACGGACAATCCCTATCGTTCGCCCGTGCCGGGCGTGCAGTTGCTGCACTGCCTGGCCAACGAGACCAGCGGCGGGCTGTCGACGCTGGTCGACGGCTACGCCGTGGGCGAGGCGCTCAGGGCGCGGGATCCGGAGGCGTTCCGCATCCTGAGCACGACCGCCGTGCGATTTCGTTATCGCGACAAGGTCACCGAACTGGTGGCGAGCGCGCCGCCCATCGAACTCGACGTGAACGGCCGGGTAAAGACCATCCATTTCAGTCCGCGGCTCGACTTCGTGCCGCTGCTGCCGCCCGACGAACTCACCGCCTACTACCGCGCGCGCCGGGTGTTCGATCATCTCCTGCGCACCCCGGAATTCGAAATTCGCTTCCTGCTGAATGCCGGCGACCTGGTGATGTTCGACAACTGCCGCCTGCTGCACGGCAGAACGGGATTCGACCCGCGAGAGGGCTTGCGCCATCTGCAGGGTTGCTACATCGACATCGACGGACCGCGCAGTTTATATCGTGTGCTGCGGCGTTCTCTCGCCGCGCAAATTTAAGGAGCATCCATGAGCCAGATCGTCAGTTTCCGCCGCATGGAAGACGGCACCCGCGAGGACTATGAGTTGCTGGATCGCTCGGAGCGCGAGTATGCGCGCCGGCTGCCGGACAACATCCTGACGGCACTCCAGAAGCTCGATCATTCGCTCGACGGCTATCCCGTGAGCCGGCTGGGTCATTCGCTGCAGGCGGCAACGCGGGCGCTCAAGGACGGCGCCGACGACGAGCTCGTGCTCGCGGCATTGATCCACGACATCGGCGACGAACTGGCCCCGTACAATCACGCGGAAATGGCGGCGGCCATCATCCGGCCTTACGTACGGCCCGAAGTCGCCTGGATCGTCGAGCAGCACGGGCTGTTCCAGAACTATTACTACGTGCACCACCTGGGCGGCAACCGCAACGGTCGCGACAAGTTCCGCGACCACCCGTGGTACCAGGCCTGCAAGGACTTCTGCGCCAACTGGGATCAGTGTTCGTTCGATCCCGATTATCGATCGGAGCCGCTGTCGGCTTTCGAGCCCCTGGTGCGGAAGATTTTCTCCCGCCCGGCGCATGACCCTCGTTATGTCAAGGCCGACTGCTAACGCTCGGCCATCTGGGCGTCCATCATGCGCTGCCGGTCCGAGCGGCGCATCAGGTAGCCGGCCATGAGCACGCACGCTCCGACCACGCCGATGATGATGCTGGCGAGTGCGTTCACGTCGGGACTCACCCCCAGCTTGACCTTCGAGAAAATGACCATGGGCAGCGTGCTCGCGCCGGGCCCCGACACGAAGCTCGAGATCACCAGATCGTCGAGCGACAGCGTGAAGCTCAGCAGCCAGCTCGACGCGAGCGCGGGAGCGATGCTGGGAAGCGTGGTGTCCACGAACGCGCGGACGGGGCCTGCGCCCAAATCCATGGCGGCTTCTTCCAGGGATCGATCCGCGCTCTGCAGGCGCGATTGCACGGTGATGGTGACGTAGGCGGTGCAGAAAGCGATGTGCGCGATTACGATGGTGGTGAAGCCGCGATGCGGCCAGCCGAAGACGTGCAGCATGGAGACGAACAGCAGCAACTGCGTGATGCCGGTGATGATTTCGGGCATCACCAAGGGTGCGTTGACCATGCCGGTCAGCAGCAGACGAGTCCGGAAAACCTTGAACCTCACCAGGGATATGGCGGCGAGCGTACCCAGAATCACCGAGCCCGTGGAGACGACCACCCCGATTTTCAAGCTGAGCCAGGCGGCGTCCAGGATCTGGTCGTTGTGCAGCAGCTGCGCGTACCAGCCGGTCGAGAATCCGCCCCAGACGCTGACCAGGGACGATGCGTTGAACGAATAGCCGATGAGCACCAGGATGGGGATGTAGAGGATGGCGATCCCGACGCAGAGAATGGAAATCAGCAGCGGCGAGACGCGATCCTGCACCTCACGCCTCCAGTTGCTTGGTGCTGTAGTGCTGGTAGAGCGCGATGGGCCCCACCAGCAGCACCAGGAACGCGATGGCAACGGCGGAGGCCACCGGCCAATCGCGGTTGCCGAAGAATTCGTCCCACAAGACGCGGCCTATCATGAGATTGTCCGGACCGCCGAGCAGGGTGGGAATGACGAACTCGCCGATGGCGGGGATGAATACCAGCATGGACCCCGCAATGACGCCCGGCATGGAGAGCGGCACGGTCACGTCGATGAAGGTGCGCCACGGCGGACTGCCCAGATCGGCCGCGGCCTCGAGCAGCGAATGATCGAGCTTCTCCAGGGTGGCGAACAAGGGCAGCACCATGAACGGCAGGTACGAATAAATGATGCCGAGGTAGACGGCAAAAGTGGTGCGCATGATCTGCAGCGGGTGGTGAATGATGCCGAGCCACAGCAGCGCCGAGTTGAGCAGCCCGGTCTCGCGGATGATCCCCTCGAGCGCATAGACGCGCAGCAGGAACGAGGTCCAGAACGGCAAAATGATGATGAGCAGCAAAACGCTCTGCGTGCTCTTCGACGTCCGCGCGATGGCATAGGCCATCGGATACCCCAGGGCCAGGCAGATCAACGTGGAAAAAAAGGCGGTCTTGATCGAATAAAAATAGGAAAGGCCATACACTTCGTCGGTGAACAGATACTTGAAATTACCCAGATTCAGGGTCACGTGGACGTGCCAGTCGGGGCTCATCGATAGAATGTCGGTGAACGGCGGTATCCGCACCGCCGTGTCGGCGAAGCTTATGCCTAAGGCGAATGCGAACGGAATCAGGAAGAACACCAGCAGGAAGCCGAGCGGCGGCAAAATGATGAGCCATTTGCCGTACCGTTTCATCCAATCCGTTGCCGTAGTCTTCATGCCGGCTCGTATCCTATCGTGAGTGGGCGAAAAAAAAAGGCCAACGCGGCGGCCGGCCTGCCGCGTGCGCGCAAAGGCCATGCCCGGCAGCGCCAGCGTCTGATCGATGCCTGTATTTCGGCCCTGCACCTGTACGGCCCGTCGCGGACCACGGTGGAAAAAGTGGTCGCGATCGCGAAAATGTCCCCTGGCATCGTGAGATTCTATTTCAATTCCAAGGCGGCGATGCTGGTCGCATCTTTGGAATTCCTCGCCGCGGAATTCGAGGAGCAGGTGCTGCTGCCGGTGGCGAGGCTCAAGTCCAGGCCCGTGGCCGCGCTCCAATCGCTGGTCGATCTGTACCTCGATCCGGACATCGCCAGTCCCCGTAAAGTCTCGGTCTGGTACGCGTTCTGGGGCGAGGCGAGTTCGCGGCAGGAATACTTCGACATCTGCGGACAGAAGGACGAGAGCTTCGCCAGGCTGGTGCGCGAACTCATCGAAGCCCTGATAGCCGAGACCGCGCAGACGCAATTGGATCCGGACGGGGTGGCGCTCGGACTCATCGGCGCGCTCGAGATTCTATGGCAGGACATCGCCTTTCAAACCGAGCGCGACATCGATCGTCCGGCCGCCAAGCGCCGCTGCTTGAGCTTTCTGCGCTCGGTCTTCCCGGGTCAATTCGAGGCGAGCGCCGCTCCGGCGACTCGCCCCGCGGCCGCGGGTGCCGCCGTCCGGTTTGCGGCGTGGGCGTACGACGACGCGCGCCTCTTCGCCATGGAGCGCGACGCATTGTTTCAAAGTGCTTGGGCGGTGGCGGGGCACGAGTCGCAAATACCGCGGGCCGGCGATTTCCTGACCGCCGACATCGGCGCCGAGCGGGCGCTGCTGGTGCGCGACGGCGCGGGAGCCGTGCATGCGCTGCGCAACAGCTGTCCCGAGTCCCCGCACACGCTGGTGGCGAGCCGCAGCGGCCGGTTCGAGCGTTCGATCGAATGCCGGTTGCACGGACTCGAGTTTTCATTGGCGGGCCACAGTACGGGATCGGGCAGGAACGATTTGAATGCACTCGACCTGCGATCGGTCGGCGGCCTGCTGTTCGTGCGCTCGCCGAAGTCCAAGCTCGTCGGGGACACCGAGCGCATGCCGGACGCTTGGTTCGACGCCGGCCCGCCCCAGGGATTGATGATGCTGGAGGGACCTTCGGAATATGCCGTGGCCGCGGATTGGAAAATCGTGGTCGAGCAGTGGCTCGAGTCGCCCACCGGCCGCGCCGCCCCGGAGTTGCGGGTGCCGGCGGATGCCGAGGCGGATTCGCTCGCCTGGAGCGTCTCGCCGCTGCAGCATGGCGGCTGGAGTTCACGGCGCTACGCGGCGCTGGTCGAATGCCTCGCGGCGCCGGTCTGGCAGCGGCGCTTCATCGCGCCGAATCAGCTCATCGACACGCGGCCCGATGGCCTCTCGGTGCTGCAGGCGTTGCCCATCGCACCGGGCCGCTGCCTGCTGCGCCGGCTCGACTACACCGTGCTGCCGCCGGATGACAGCGCACGCGCCGCGCAGTATCTGGCGGCCCGCCTGGGACCGTCCGCGCGCCGCAGCGCTCGAGCCACGGCCGAATCCATTCAGAAGGGTATGATCGAGTTCGGCTACCAAGCCGCCGCCGGCGGTCCGATTCCGGCTGCCATCGCCTGGTTTCAACGTTTTCTGGCGGCGCGCGTTCCCGCGTTGGCTCGTGAGCGCGCGCCGACCGTTGCATAAAAATTTAACTATACTGTCGCCCCGCGTCGACCACCGAATTGGAGAATTCCGTATGACACTGGCCTCTTTGACCACAGCAGACTGGCATGCACGCGCCGCAAGCGTGCGTTACGAGACGGGTCATTTCATCGACGGCAAGCACGTCGATTCGGTGGCCAAGGGACGCTTTACCGTCGTCAATCCGGCGACCGGCAACGCGCTGTGCGAAGCGAGCGCGGGCACCGGCGCGGATATCGATCTGGCGGTGGCGTCGGCCAAGCGGACCGTGGCCTCGCGGGTGTGGAGCCGGATGGCGCCGCGCGACCGCATGGCCATTCTTGCGAAATACGCCACGCTCATCGAGGCCAACGCCGAGCGTTTCGCGCTGCTCGACACGCTGTGCATGGGCAAACCCATCAGCGACATGGTGAACATCGACGTGCCGTCGGCGGCCAAGAACTTTGCGTATTTCAGCGAGCTCGTCGACAAGAT
The DNA here is from genome assembly GCA_003134045.1 of Gammaproteobacteria bacterium. Lineage (GTDB taxonomy): Bacteria > Pseudomonadota > Gammaproteobacteria > Steroidobacterales > Steroidobacteraceae > Bog-1198. The sequence goes on along the minus strand of PLAH01000153.1, from coordinate 22,336 downwards.
CGACGGCGTGGTCACGGCCACCGCCAAGGACGCCTTTCATTACATTCTGCGCGAGCCCTTGGGGGTGGTCGGCTGCATCGTGCCGTGGAACTATCCGCTGCTGATGGCGGCCTGGAAAGTGGCGCCCGCGCTCGCCGCGGGCAATTCGGTGGTGCTCAAACCCGCGGAGCAATCGCCGCTGTCCGCCTTGCTGATGGCGGAGCTGTTCATCGAGGCGGGCGCGCCCCCGGGGGTGTTCAACGTAGTGAACGGTCTGGGCGAAGCCGCCGGCGCCGCGCTCGCGCTGCACATGGACGTGGCGAAGGTTGCGTTCACCGGTTCGACGGAGATCGGCAAGCAGATGCTGATCTATGCCGGCCAGTCCAACATGAAGCGCGTGGCGCTCGAGTGCGGTGGAAAAACGCCGCAGATCTTCTTGGCCGACATGCCGGACATGGACACCGCGGTGACGTATGCCATCAACGGCATCTTCGGCAACATGGGAGAAGTGTGCAATGCGGGCTCCCGGCTGCTGATCGACAAGCCGATTGCCAAGGAATTCATCGAACGTTTCATCGCCAAGGGCAAATCGATGTATCGCGCGGGCGATCCGCTCGATCCCGCCACCAATCTGGGGCCCATGGTCACGGCGTCCCACCAGGCGCGGGTCTTGAGCTATATCACCCGCGGCAAGTCCGAAGGCGCGCGCCTGGAATTCGGCGGGTCGGCTCCGGAACTGCCAGGGGCGTATGTCAATCCCACCTTGTTCACGGGCGTCAACAATCAGATGACCATCGCGCGGGAAGAGATCTTCGGGCCGGTGGCCGCGGCCATCGAGATCGACGGCGTCGAACAGGCGCTCGCCGTGGCGAACGACTCCATTTATGGCCTCGCGGCGGCGGTGTGGACTCGCGACCTCAACGTGGCCCACAAGACCGTGCGCGACCTGGAAGCCGGGATCATCTGGGTGAACTGCTTCGATCATGGCGACATGACGCAGCCGTTCGGCGGCTACAAACAGTCGGGTCAGGGGCGCGACAAATGCCTGGAGAGCCTGCTGTCGTACACCCAGACCAAATCGGCCTGGATCAATCTGGGCTGAGACCTCTCGTAGGGCGCAGCTCGCGGTCCGATGTCCGGCCGCGAGCTGCAACTGAACGACGACGTTCGGCCGCGGCTCTACCCGAATTGCCTGGGTGCCTGGGCCAGCCGGAACTCCGGAATCCGTTCGCGCAGCAAGTCGTGGAATTCCAGCATGCAGCTCTCGAGCCGCGACAGCGGGCCGGGTTTGTAGCTGCTGGATTCGAGCCCGCGCTGCACCCGCTCGCACAGCCATTTGTCTTCGTTGTTGACCGACGTGTTGATGCGGTTGCTCAAGAATCGCACCGCGCGCAGTTCGCGGGTCGCGCCGGGCAGGCCGAACACGGCGCCGCGAATGATGCACTTGCCGGGACCGGCCGGCAGCACCTGGAAGAAATCCATTTGATCCGGGTAGACATCGATGCCAAGGTTGGGCAGCGCGCTGTAGAACCTCCAGCAGCGGCGCTGTGCCTCCGGCAAGTGAGCGGCGGCGCGCTCGATCAGGGATTGGTACAAGCCTTCCGACCAGCGTGAGGAACGGTTCTCGCGCAGCCAGCTCAAGCCGCGCGCCACGCCGGGCTCGGTGGCCTGATCGTCGTAGTCCGGCGTGAACATGCGATACAGGCCGGGGTGGCCGATGGGCACGTGGTAGGACTCGAGGTAATTGTCCATCGCGATTTTCCAATCGACGTTCCACACGTCCGAGGTGATGGGCGACAGGGGCACCATTTCTTCGGTGCGGTAGGGCTTCAATTCCTCGCCCAGTTTGCCCCAGACCTTCGACACCGGCGGCGGATAGTTGCCCTTCGCGTCGGCCTTCAGGCAGACGAACACGAGTCCGAACGCGGTATCCACCTGCACGGCGCGCAGGCCGTGCCCGGACCGGTCCAGGCCCGGAAAGCTCTCGCGCACCGGCATGCCGATGAGGCCGCCGTCGTGACGGTAAGTCCAGCCGTGATACGGGCAGGTAATGGTCGCCGGACAGTTGCCGGCGCCGTCGAGCAAGCGCGCGCCGCGATGCTGGCACACGTTGTGGAAGGCGCGGATCGAACCGTCGCGATCGCGCAGCACGAGCACGCTCTCGGGACCCAGATCGAATGTTACGTAGTCGCCGGCTTTCGGAATGGAATTGACGTGGCAGACGATCTGCCAGCTCGGCAGCAAGATGCGTTCGTGTTCGAGCCGCGTCATTTCCGGGTGGTTGTAGACCCAGGCGGGCAGTGCACGCGGCAGCGTTTGCAGGGGCTGATCGAGCGTCGCGGCGGACGGTGCGTTCATGGCGATCTCTCCGTCGCTACTATATGGTCATGTAATTTACGCCGAAGCACCGTCGATTGGCAAGTCGAAGCGCTGCAGCCAGCCAATGGCCTTGAATTCAGCCTATATGTCGCTCCAAAACGGTGCCCGGCATATCGCCCTGCGCCATGCTGCGGGGCATCGCCGGAGGCTTAATTATATAACCATATAAAATATGTGGACGGCCCGGGCGGCGGGTGGTACGGTCCCAAGTCGGCTGCTGCCTACCATTTCAAGGGGATCCCATGGCCAGAAAACTGACCAACAACAACGCGCAGTTCAAGCGCGCGGTAAAACGCCTGCCGCTGGGTGTGGCATCCAACTTTCGCTATTGGGGGGAGGAGCGCACCATTTACGTGAGACACGGCAAGGGTGCGCGCATCGTCGACCTCGACGACAATGTGTACGTCGATTACCGCATGGGCTATGGTCCCGCGATCCTGGGCTACGCGGACGAGCGGGTGGATGCGGCGGCGCGCGCCGGGATGGAGGTGGGCGGCGTGTTCGCGCTGTCCACCGAGCGTGAGTTGACGGTGGCGGAGCGGATTTCCAAGATGGTGCCGGCCGCGGAACTGGTGCGGTTCTCGAACTCGGGCACCGAAGCGGTGATGGCGGGATTGCGGCTGGCGCGAGCCTACACCGGCAAGGACGACTACGTGATTCTCGAGGGCGGCTATCACGGACTGTTCGACGCGGCCATGTGGTTCACGCCCATGGACAAGTGGTCGCAGGTCGGCGATCCGGAAGTCAAGCCGTACAGCGAGGGCGTGCCGGTGAGCGGCCGGAGCTTCGCGCACTTCGTGCAGGCCAACGATGCCAACCAGCTCGAGGATGTGTTCAAGCGCCAGGCGCATCGCATCGCCTGCTTGCTGATCGAACCCATCATGGGCAACTGCCTGGGGATTGCGGCTGAGCCTGAGTATCTGCGCGCGGCCCGCGAGCTGTGCGACAGGTACGGGGTGGTGCTGCTCATCGACGAAGTCAAAACCGGCTTTCGCGTGGCCCGCGGCGGCGTGCAGGAACTGTACGGCGTGAAGGCCGATCTGTGCACCTTCGCCAAGGCCATGGGCAACGGCTATCCCATCTCGGTGCTGGCCGGGCGCGAGGAGATCATGCGCAAGATCGGGCGCGGCGTCGCGCACGGCGGAACCTACACCGCGCATTCGGTCTCGCTGGCCGCCGCGGAGAAATGCCTCGAGATACTCGACGAGACGGACGCCCTGGAACGCATCGCCGACTTCGGCACGCGCCTGCGCAACGGCATGCGCAGCGTGCTGAACGCCCGCGGCATCGCCCATAGCTTCGTCGGGCACCCGTCGATGACCGGCCTGTATTTTGCGCAGAGCCCGCCGCGCAATTATCGGGCCTGGAAGAGCAGCGATTATTCCTTCTACGATGCCATGGCGCAGGTGCTGCACGACGAGGGCGTGCTATGCGAGCCCGACTCGCGCGAGCCCTGGTTCATTTCGGCCGCGCACGACGATTCGTGCCTGAGCGACACGTTGGGCGCGTTCGAGATCGCGGTGGATGCCACGTTGCGAGGCAACCGCGCGACCCACAAAGTGCCGGCTTGAGCGGCGCTGCGGTGAGCCGCGGGCGCGGGCGGCGCGACCTCGACGCCATCATCGTCGGAGCCGGCCACAACGGCCTGGTCGCGGCATGCTATCTGGCGCGCGCCGGCCTCGACGTGCTGGTGCTGGAGCGCAACGACTTCATCGGCGGCGCCGCGGTGAGCCGCAAGCTGTACCAGGACTTCACGTACTCGAACTGCTCGTACGTGTGCAGCCTGCTGCGCCCGGAAATCATGCGCACGCTGGAGCTGCCGAAATTCGGCCTGCAGGTGATCCCGTACGAGGGCGGCTGCACCATGATGCAGGGCGGCGGGCATCTGGCCGTCTACGACAACCACGACGCGCTGCGCCGCGAAATCTCGCGCCATTCGAAGCGCGATGCCGAGGCGTACGACCGCTATTCCCGCGACGTCATGCGCCAGTGCAAGTTCATCAAGCCGTTGCTGATGCGCGAGCCCCCCGATCCCACCTCGTTCAAGCCGCGCGACCTTCAAGAGCTGCTGTACTTGGGCAAGCGCTTCCACGGCCTGGGCGAGGAGCGGATGTACGACACGCTGCGTTTCTGGACCATGAGCGCCGCCGATTTTCTCGACGAATATTTCGAAAGTGAAATCGTCAAGGCGCATTTCGCGGGCAGTTCCATCATCGGCACTGCGCTCGGACCGCGCTCGCCCGGCACCGCCTACGTCCTGCTGCATCACTACATGGGCGATATCGACGATACGGTGGGTGCCTGGGGATTCGCGCGCGGCGGCATGGGGGCCATCAGCAACGCGCTCGGCGCCTCGTTTCAAGCGAGCGGCGGCGCCATCAGAAGCGGCACGCCCGTGGCGCAGATCCTGGTCGAGAACGGCCGCGCCGCGGGCGTGAGGCTCGATGGCGGCGAGGAGATCCGCGCGCCGCTGGTCATCTCGAACCTCGACGTGCGCCGCACCTTCTTGAAGACCATGGATGCGCAGGATCTGCCCGACGAATTCCTGCATCGAGTGAAGAACTTCAAGATCCGCGGCTCGTCCGGCAAGCTCAATATCGCACTCGACGGACTGCCGCGTTTCCCCGCCATTCCGGAAGGCTCGCCGAGCACGCGCGGCGACATGCATGTCACCGACACCCTCGAAATGATGGAGCGGGCCTACGACGATTGGAAGGAAGGGCGATGGTCGCGGGCGCCGTACATCGACATGCTGATCCCCTCGCAGATCGATCCCAGCATGGTGCCGGACGGCAAGCACTACATGTCGGTATTCGTCCAGTACTGCCCCTATGAGCTGGCGGACGGCGAGTGGAATGCCGAGAAGCGCCAGGCGTTCGGCGATACGGTCATCGACACCATCGCGCAGCATAGCCCGAACTTCAAGGACTTGATCCTGCATGCGGAAATCCGCACTCCCTGGGACATCGAGAACGAGGTCGGGCTCACCGAGGGCAATATCTTCCAGGGCGAATTGACCATGGACCAATTGTTGTTCAACCGGCCCGTGCCGGGCTATGCCCAGTACCGATCGCCGGTGCGCGGCGTCTACATGTGCGGGTCGAGCACGCATCCCGGCGGTGGGGTGATGGGTGCGCCCGGGGCCAATGCGGCGCGCGCGGTGCTGCGCGATCTCGGCAAGGCTCGATCGGCATGATGCAGCAAGGCATTCGATCGAGTTACGACTGCATCGTCATCGGCGCGGGCCATAACGGCTTGGTGTGCGCAGCGACCCTCGCGCGCGGCGGGCGTTCCGTGCTGGTGCTCGAGGCGCAGTCCCAGGTCGGCGGCGCCGCCGCGACGCGGGAGTTCGCACCGGGCTTCCGCGCGGCCTGCGCGCACTTGTTGCACCTCATGCCCGCCGACCTGATGCACGATCTGGGCTTGAGTGCGCATGGGCTGGAATGGGCGGCGCAGTCGATGCCGACGACGGCGCTCGTCGCCGGCTCCTCGCCCCTGCGTCTGGAGCAATCCGCGTTGTCGGGAGCGGACGCGGCGGCGTACGCCGCGTACACCGGCCGCATGCGGCGCTTTGCCCAGGCCCTGGTGCCGCTGCTCGGCAAGGTGGCGCCGCGCCTGGGGACGACGGACTGGCGGGATCGATGGGCGCTGCTGGGCTTGGGATGGCAGATCCGCAAGCTCGGCAGGGCCGATATGCGCGAGCTGCTGCGCATCGGCGGCATGAACGTGTACGACCTGTTGGAGGAGCACTTCGAGTCGGCCGCGCTCAAGGGTGCGCTCGGTTTCGATGCCGTGCTGGGCACGAACTTCGGGCCGCGCTCGCCGGGGACGGTGTTGACCCTGCTGTACCGGCTGGCGGCCGAATTTGCCGCCGGTGCGAGTGCCTTGTCGCAGCCGAAGGGCGGCATGGGCGCGCTGTGCGACGCGCTGGCGAAGTCCGCGCTCGCCGCGGGCGCGGCGATTCGTACGGCGGCGCCGGTGGCGCGGATTCTCGTGGAGGGGGATCGCACCGTGGGTGTGGAACTCGAGTCCGGCGAAGCCGTCGCGGCGGCCACCGTGGTGTCGAACGCCGACCCCAAGACCACGTTCCTCAAGTTGCTGGGCGCGCGGCATCTGGATACGGGATTCGTGCGCCGCGTGAATCATATCCGCGCGCGTGGTCTCGCCGCCAAGCTGCACCTGGCCCTCGACCGCGTGCCGCAGTTCCCGGGTGTGGATGGCGCGGCGGTGCGCGGGCGGCTGCTGCTCGCGCCGTCGCTCATGTACTTGGAGCGCGCCTACAACCACGCGAAGTATGGCGAGTACTCGGCGGCGCCGGCGATGGAGATCACCGTGCCCACCATCAACGATCCGGGGCTCGCGCCGCAGGGCAAGCATGTGCTGTCGGCCATCGTGCAATTCGCGCCGTATGCGCTCGAGGGCGGCTGGGCGGAGCGGCGTCGAGGCTTCACCGACCTGTTGCTCGATACGTTGGAGGCTGCGGCGCCGGGCCTGCGCGCGAGCGTGCTGGGGGCGGAGCTGTTGACGCCGGCCGATATCGAAACGGAGTTCCGCATCGACGGCGGCCATTGGCACCACGGCGAACTGGCATTCGACCAATTCTTCATGGTGCGTCCGGTACCGGGGGCCGCGCAGCATCGGACACCGCTGCCGGGCCTGTTCCTGTGCGGCGCGGGCTGCCACCCCGGCGGCGGGGTCATGGGTATCGCGGGACGCAACGCCGCGCGGCAGGTATTGAAGCAGGGGGCGACATGATGCCGGAAGACACGCGGGCCGCCGACACAGCGGCTCCGCATTTCAGGCAGCCGCTCTTGAGGACGCCGTTCCACGCGCGCGCCCGGGACTTAAGCCAGGTGGATTCTTTCGTCGCCTGGGCCGGATACACCACCGTCGATGTGTTCACCACCATGGAGCAGGAATATTTCGCGATTCGCAACGCGACCACGCTCTACGATCTGACGCCGATGGTGAAATACCGCATCGCCGGCCCGGACGCGGTGCCCTACCTCAACCGGCTGGTGACGCGCGACATGGCCAAGCTCACACCGGATCGGGTCGCGTACTGCGTATGGTGCAACGACGCCGGCCACCTGATCGACGACGGCACGGTGTTCCGCCTGGGCGAGGGCGACTATCGATTGTGCACGGCCGATCGGCAGATCGACTGGTTGCTGGATTCGGCCATCGGCTTCGACGTGTCGGTCAGCGAGGTGACCGAGGAGATCGCCGCGCTTGCCGTGCAAGGGCCGACCTCCTGCGCGGTGCTGAAGGCCGCAGGTCTCGCCGGCATCGAGAAACTGAAGCCCTTCGAGATCGGGTACTTCGCGCTTGGCGGAAGGCCGGTCACCGTGTCGCGAACCGGTTTTACGGGAGATCTGGGCTACGAGCTGTGGATGCCGCCGCAGGCGGCCGAAGCGAACTGGGACGAACTGATGGCGGCGGGGCGCTCGCGCGGCATCCGGGCGATCGGCTCCCAGGCGCTCAACATGGCGCGCATCGAAGCCGGGTTTTTGAGTCCGCACGTGGATTTCGTGTCGGCGGAGCATACCATTCGGGTCGGCCGCGATCGATCGCCCCTGGAGCTGGGTCTCGCCTGGCTGGTCGATTTCCAGAAAGGCCACTTCACGGGACGGCGCGCGCTGCTCGCCGAACACCGCAGCGGTCCCCGTCGCCGGCTGGTCGGGTTGGACATTGCCGGCAACAAACCCGCGCACAATGCGCTGCTGTACGCCGCCGACGATGGCAAGCGTGAGATCGGCAGCGTGACCTCGGCGACGTGGTCGCCCACTTGCAAGCGCAACATCGCCCTTGCTATGGTCGACGCCCCGTACTTCCAGACGGGCCGCACGGTCTGGGCGGAAATCTATCTGAACCGTGAACTGGTATGGGAGCGTCGCATGTCGCGTGCCGAGGTGGTGGAGCGTCCGTTTTTCGCACCGAGCCGACGCCGCGCAACGCCGCCGGGCGAGTTCTAGTCCGCGTGCTGTCGGCGCAGCAACAACTCACCGACCGGCCGTGGCTCGATCCGGATGCCACGCCGCAGATCGTCATCGAAAGCGTCACCAAGACCTTCGGCGGCTTCAGCGCCGTCGACGGCGTCACGCTGAAAATCTTCAAGGGCGAGATGTTCGCCCTGGTGGGCGCGTCGGGCTGCGGCAAGACCACGCTGCTGCGCATGCTCGCCGGATTTGCCACGCCCACCGGCGGGCGCATCATGATCGAGGGCGTGGATATGACGGCGGTGCCGCCGCACCAGCGGCCCGTGAATATGATGTTTCAGTCCTATGCCTTGTTTCCGCACATGACCGTGGGCGAGAACGTGGGCTATGGCTTGCGGCGCTTGGCGCTCGCTCGCGCGGTGCGCTCGCAACGCGTCCAGGAGGCCCTCGACATGGTGCAGCTCGGCGCGTTGGCGAAGCGCAAGCCGCATCAACTCTCCGGCGGTCAGCGGCAGCGCGTCGCGCTGGCCCGCGCGCTCATCCGGCGGCCCAAGGTGTTGCTGCTCGACGAGCCGTTGAGCGCGCTCGACAAGAAACTGCGCGAGCAAACCCAATTCGAGCTCATGAATATCCAGTCGCAGGTCGGGATCACCTTCGTGTTCGTGACGCACGATCAGGACGAGGCCATGGCGTTGTCGACGCGCATCGCGGTCATGAACCGCGGCCAGGTGGTGCAGGTGGGCACGCCGTCGGAGATCTATGAATTCCCGCAGAGCCGCTTCGTGGCGGATTTCATCGGTACGACGAACCTGTTCGAGGGGACGGTGAACGCTACCCAGCCGGGCCACATCGTCGTGCGCAGCACCGAGGCGGGATGCGACCTCATCGTCGATGAGACCGGGCGCTTCGGCAGCGGCCAGCGCGTGTGGGTGGCGCTGCGGCCCGAGAAGATTCGTCTGAGCAAGCAGCCGCTCGGCGGCGACCGCGTCAATCAGATGAAGGGCACGGTGTGGGAGCTCGGCTATCTCGGCAATCGGTCCACCTATCGAATCAAGACCGAGACCGGCAAGCTGGTGACCGTCTTTGCACAGAACGAACGCCGCACGTCGGAGTGGTCCATCGACTGGAGCGACGAGGTGTATCTGAGCTGGACCGCCAATTGCGCCGTGCTGTTGCCTCAATGAGGCTGTTGCATCCACGAGGATGGCTATGAAGTCGATTTCGGAAATGGCTGCGCGCGGCGCCACGCGGGCAGCGGCATGGGCTGTTATTGCGGGACTGATGGCAGGCACTGCGGTCGGCTCCCCGCCCTCGGTCGCAGCACCGCCGGCGGTTGCATCGCTTCCAGCCGCGGAAGCACCAACCGCCGCACCCGCGGCGGCGCAATCCGCGCCGGCGACCATCCCGGCCGCCGCGGCCGCGCGCAAGACTCGGACCGTGGTGCTGATCGTCAGCGATGGATTGCGCTGGCAAGAGGTGTTCAAGGGCGCGGAAGCCGATTTGCTCAATGACAAGGAGGGCGGAAGCTGGCTCTCGTCCGAAGAGCTGCATAAGCGCTATTGGCGCCAGAGCGCGGCCGAACGCCGCGCCGCGCTGTTCCCGTTTTTGTGGGGCACGGTCGCGAAGCGCGGCCAGATATTCGGCAATCAGGCGCTGGGCAGCGTCGCGCACGTGACCAACGGCAAGGCGTTCTCGTACCCCGGCTACAACGAAATGAGCACGGGCTACCCGAACGATGCCATCGACAGCAACGAATTCGGGCCGAACCCGAATCCCACGGTCTTCGAGTGGCTCAATAAATCGGAGGAGTTCTCCGGGCGGGTCGCGATCTACGGGACGTGGAGCGTGTACGACAACATCTTCAACAAGGCGCGCAGCGGGCTGGTCATGCAGACGGGTTGGTCGTTGCCCAGGAAGGAACACGAAACGCCGCGCGATGCGCTGCTGCGCGAGCTGTTCGCCACGAGCACGCAGTTCGACGAGGAGGATTGCCCCAATTCCTTCCTCCAGGTGCCGCTCATCGACTATGTCAAATCCGGCCGGCCCCGCGTGCTGTTCGTGGGCTACGGGGAGACGGACAATTGGGCCCATCAGGGCCGCTACGATCTGGTCCTCGACAGCGCGCACCGCTTCGATTTCTTCGTCAAGCAGCTGTGGGACACCATGCAGGCCATGCCGGCGTACCGCGGCAGCACGACATTCATCCTCACCACCGACCACGGACGCGGCAGCGGCCTGACCGAATGGAAGGAACACGGCGTGGAGGAGAAGGGTTCGGAGAACATCTGGATCGCGGTCATGGGTCCCGACACGGCGCCGCTCGGCGAGCGCATGCGCGTGGCCCCCGTGGCGCAGGCACAGATCGCGGCGACCGTGGCTGCGTTCGTGGGCAAGGATTACAACGCGGCGGTGGGCAAGGCGGCGCTGCCCATCGGGGCGGTGCTCGCGGCGGCACCGGGGCAGCACGCTCCCAAGTAGCTCACCGGTGTTCGCACCTGCGAACATCACGGTGCCCAAATACCGGATGGCTTGCGGACATCGAGTGGCGCGCAGAGGGGCGGTGCGCCGGTTTTTATATTATACTCGTGACATTATCAAGGTCGTTGTGCCTGCGAGGATGTCATGCGGAAAGTGAGAACACTGGGGCTGTTGGGGACGGGAGTCATCGGCGGGGGTTGGGCGGCGCGCGCACTGCATTTCGGCATCGATGTCATCGCGGCCGACGTCAAACCCGAAATGGAAGAGTGGATCCGCGGCGCCATCGCGAATGCCGAGCCCGCTTTGGCACGCCTGACCTTTGCCCCGCTGCCGCCGAAGGGCAAGCTCTCGTTCACCACCGACATGCGCGCCATGGCCGAGAAGGCCGACTTCATTCAGGAGAACATTCCCGAACAGCTGGCTCTCAAACAGCGCATGCTGGCCGAGGTCAGCCGCTATGCCGCCGCGGACGTCATCATTGCTTCGAGCACCTCCGGGCTCACGCCCACCGATTTGCAGCGCGACATGGTCGCGCCGGAACGCTTCCTGGTCGCCCACCCGTTCAACCCGGTCTATCTGTTGCCGCTGGTCGAACTCGTCGGCGGAGCGAAGACGGCGCCGGCCACCATCGAAGCCGCCGCCGAATTTCTGACGTACATCGGCATGCACGCGCTGCGCGTGCGGCGCGAGGTTCCCGGTCATTTGACCGACCGCCTGCAGGAAGCCATCTGGCGCGAGATCCTGCACATGGTGAACGAGGGCGTCGCCACCACCGGCGAATTGGACGAGTCCATCATCTATGGCCCCGGTCTGCGCTGGGCGGCGATGGGCACCAACATGATCTACCATCTTGCCGGCGGCGAGTCCGGGATGCGGCACATGCTGGCGCAATTCGGTCCTGCCCTGAAATGGCCGTGGACCAAGCTCGAGGCTCCCGAGCTGACCGAGAGCCTGATCGACAAAATGGTCGAGGGCACGCAGGCTCAGGCGGCCGGCCGCTCCATTCGCGAACTCGAGCGCTTGCGCGACGACTATCTGGTTGCCATCCAACAGGTGCTGCGGCAATACGACATCGGCGCAGGTTCGACGCTGCGCGCGCTCGAAGAGCGCCTCTACAAGGACGCAGGCGCCGCGGCCGCCGCCGCCTCGCCGGCCGGCGCGTTGCCGCGCTACGATGCCGTCGTGCGGCCGGAATGGACCGATTACAACAATCATATGACCGACTTTCGCTATGGGCATCTGTTCGGGGATGCCATGGATGCGCTGTATCGGGCGGCGGGAGTCGATGCCGTCTATCGGCAGGGCGGAAGAATGTTCTACACGGTCGAGAGCCACGTCAAACATCTGGGCGAGGCCAAGGTGGGCGAGCCGCTGTATGTCACGACGCAGGTGTTGGGGGTCGACGATAAGCGCCTGCACGTGTTCCACCGGCTGTACCGTGCCGCCGACGATGCCCTCCTCGCCACGGGGGAACAGATGCACCTGCATGTCGACACGGCGGCGGCGAAAGCGGCGCCGATGAGCGCGGCGGTGCGCAGCCGATTGGATGTCTTGGCCAAGGCCCATGCCGGGCTCTCGCTACCCGACGCGGCTGGCAAGCCCGTCGGCGCACGCGCGAAACACTGATGCCTAAGATCGTCGACCATGCCAGGCGGCGCGAGGAGATCGCACTCGTGGCCTGCCAGGTCGTCGCCAACCACGGCTTCGAACAGGCGACGGTGGCGCGCATCGCGAGCGCGGCCGGATACACCACCGGCATGGTGGCTCATTACTACGACTCCAAGCAGGACATCATTCTCGCCGCACTGCGCTTGATGCTGCTGCGGATCGAAGAACGGTTGACGCGCGCGCGCGCGCGGGATGCGAATCTACTCGATGTGTTGTGCGAAATGCTGCCCATCGATGCACAACGGTTCACCGAATGCGCATTCTGGATGGCGTTCTGGGGCCAGGTCTCAGCCGACAAGAAGCTCAAGCGGCTGAACGTTTGGGTGCATCGGGAATATATGCGCCTGTATGCACGGTGTTTCGATGTGTATTGGCCCGAATGGTCCGCGTTGACGCCGGAGGTCCAGGGCCGCGTACTGCGCTCGGTCGCCACGCTCATGAACGGCCTCACGGCAGGCGCCGTGACCAGTCCGCGGGATTGGCCGGCTGCGATGCAGGTCGAGCATTTGAATTTTCAGTTGGATCTTCTGCGTCGCTGGGCTAACCCTCGGCGCGGCAAGACCGGCACTGCGAAGGGGAGCTAGCGATGGATTTCTCTCTCAGCGACGAACAGCAGCTCATCGTCAAGAGCACGCATGACTTCGTGGTCAATGAACTCTATCCGCACGAACGCGAGGTCGAAGAGACCGGCGTGCTGCGCGAGGATCTGCATCGCGAGTTGAAGGCCAAAGCCATCGATGCCGGACTGTATGGCGCCAACATGCCGGTCGACGTCGGCGGTGCCGGACTCGATACGGTCGCCTGGGTGCTGTACGAAAAGGAGCTGGGCCGCACCAACTACGCGCTTCATTATTCCTGCGTCGGCAGGCCGTCGAACATTCTGCTCGCCTGTGAGGGCGAACAGCGGGAGCGGTACCTCCTGCCCACCGTGCGCGGCGAGAGGACCGAGTGCCTGGCGATGACGGAGCCGGGCGCGGGTTCGGATCTGCGCGGCATGAAAACGTCGGCGCTGGCCTCCGGCGACGATTTCGTCATCAACGGCACCAAGCACTTCATCAGTCACGCCGACCACTCGGACTACGTCATCCTGTTCGCGGCGACCGGCGAGGAGACCACCTCGCACGGCACGCGCAAGAAGATGACCGCGTTCCTGATCGATATGGGGCATCCGGGATTCGAGGTGCGGCCCGGATACAAGAATGTCTCGCACCGCGGCTACACCAACAGCATTCTCGAATTCAACGATTGCCGCGTGCCGAAATCGGCAATTCTCGGCGAGTTGCACGGCGGCTTCGACGTGGCGAACACCTGGCTGGGCTCGACGAGACTGCAAGTGGCGGCTACCTGCTTGGGCCGCGCCGACCGCGCGCTCGAATTGTCCAAGCAATGGGCGGTGGACCGGGTTCAATTCGGGCAGCAGATCGGAAAATTTCAAGGCGTCAGTTTCAAGCTCGCCGACATGGCGATCGAACTGCGGGCGGCGGAACTGTTGGTGCTGGAGGCCGCCTGGAAGCGGGACCAGAAGATCGATACGGACATGGACATGGCCATCGCCAAGGTCAAAGCCACCGAGATGCTGGCGATGGTGTCGGACGAGGCTTTGCAGATCCATGGCGGGATGGGCCTCATGAGCGACCTGCCGCTGGAACGGATCTGGCGCGATGCGCGCATCGAAAGAATCTGGGATGGCACCAGCGAGGTGCAGCGGCACATCATCTCCCGCAGCTTGCTGCGGCCGCTAGGCGGCTGACTCGCCGGGGACGGTCCGTTATTGTCCAATCGCGCGGGATAGTCGGTCGAAACAGGCGGTTGCGAGTGCGGGCCGGCATCGTTATGCGTCTTTATCCTACAGAAAGAACGTCGTGGCATCTCCACAATTGCCTCCGTGCCCCAATCCGGGCGTGGCTGCAGGATGACATCATGATCGATTTTGAAGTCGAGCGATTGCGGCGACTGCGGGCCTCGGCCCTGCGGCTTCGAGCGGTGTCGCGCGCGCTGGGTGCGAACCGGGCGATGCTGGACGACGGTCTCCTGAGTTTAGGCGCCTGCGCGGCGTGGCGGGTCGCCCGCGTGGTGTCGGGTCATTTGCGCGCGCATCCCTACGAGAGTTTCCAGAAGGATGCCGGACTCGGCACGTTGCTGATGAACGGCCTGGTTGCCAAGGCCGCAGCCCTTGGCACGTCGCGCCGATCGCAAGTGTTGGCGCATCTCGAAAGGCACTCGAAGGCGTTGTCGCGCGAACTCGATGACGCACGAGCGTTGACGCGCGCTGCGGACCTCAGCGACTCGTTCGGCCGCTCACAGAACGAAATTCGATCGTTGATCGCGGCGGTGGAATGCGCGGCGGGCGCGGCTGAGGCGACAGCTTTGCCGCGACCCGTGCCGCAGCCGCGAGCGGTGCCCCCGCTCCCGCGTCGAACGGAGATGCCGCGGCGCCCAGCTCCGGTTTCCGGGAGTTCGGCGGCGGCGACCGCGGCGGGCGGCGATTGGCCGTACTTGGCGTTCTAGCGTACCCTCAACGACCAATTAACCAGGAATACCGAGCATGCAGAGCGAACACGTTCCGATTCCACCAAGTCCCGAGCCTCCGCCGCAAGCGCCCTATGATCCGCCGGAGCCGGCTCCGCAAGCCATCGCGTGGCGTCGTGCCCTCGGGGTGGTGATGGCGCAGGCGCCGCGGCAACACTCCGGATTATCGCTGGCCCGCGCGGGCCGAAGCCGGACGCGGGGCCTGCAATACGCCTGAGGCCTCCGCCTCAGGTCGTTGCGAAAAGGGCCGCCTGGCCGAGGGTCTTTTCCAGCATTTCCATGTCGTAGGGTTTTGGCAACACCATGACGTTGCGTTGGCGCTCGCCCAGCAGAAATTCGACGTTCAGGGCGCCATAGCCGGACGCAATGACCACGGGCATCTTGGGATATCGGGTAATGAGCGCTTTGGCAAGCTCGATGCCGGACATGCCGGGCAGACTCACGTCGGTCATGACGGCATCGAAAGAGCGTTGCGCCACCTGTTCGATGGCCCGTTCGGCGTCCGCGACGGCCACTACCTGGTGGCCTAATTCGGTGAGGTATTCCACCGTAATCATGCTCACCTCCGGACTGTCTTCCACCAACAGGATTTCCATGCGCGCAGCTTGGACGTAAATGCGACGCCTGGCTAGGGGGATTCCTAGGGTAATTCCCTAGCGGCCCGTCCACTGCGGCTTGCGCTTCTCCGCAAACGCTCG
This sequence comes from Gammaproteobacteria bacterium, assembly GCA_003134045.1. Lineage (GTDB taxonomy): Bacteria > Pseudomonadota > Gammaproteobacteria > Steroidobacterales > Steroidobacteraceae > Bog-1198. The sequence goes on along the minus strand of PLAH01000153.1, from coordinate 6,666 downwards.
GGTGCCTTCCTTCAGGTCCTCGGAGCGGATTACCTGTTGCACCAGGTCGAGCGAATCGTGCAGCTCGAACGCCTCGTGTTCGGGCACCATTTCGCTATGCCGCAGCAGCTGCTTGATCGCCGGAAACAGCAGCGGTGGCCCATCCGCCAGCTGGCGTGCGATCTCGCGCGCCTTGACCATACCCTGGCCCTTGGGAACCACGTGGTTCGCCAGGCCCCAGTGTTTGGCCTCGGTGGCGTCCATCCAGCGTCCGGTCAACAGGAATTCCACGGCGACGTGGTAGGGGATTCGCCGCCGCAACTTCACGGTGCCGGCGTCGGGCAAAACGCCGACGTTGATTTCGGGAAGCGCGAATTTCGCGTGCTCTTCCATGACGATGATATCGGTGCCCAACACCACCTCGAAGCCGCCGCCGCAGGCGATGCCGTTGACCGCGGAAATGATGGGCTTGTTGAGGTTGCGCGGATAGTTGAGGCCGCCGAAGCCGCCCACGCCCCAATCCTCGTCCGATTGCTCACCGGCGGCGGCCGCTTTGAGGTCCCAGCCCGGCGAGAAGAAGCGGTCGCCGGCGCCGGTGATGATGGCGATCTTCAAGCTCTTGTCGTCGCGAAACGATGTAAAGATGTCATTCAGCCGCCGGCTCGCCGCCAAATCGATGGCGTTCGCTTTCGGTCGATCGATGGTGACTTCCAAGATGTCGCCGGCTTTGACGGCATTGACTCCATCCGACATGTGTTACCCCTTAAGCGTGTGGCAGAGTTTTGAGGCGGATCATCGTATCCACGGCCGCCACGCCCTTGCCGGCGGGACGCACGATGATGGGATTCACGTCGATTTCGACCAGCGTCGACTGGTTTTCGGAGGCGTAACGGCCGACGCTCACGATGGCGGCAATCAAGGCGTCCCGATCGCCGGCCGGTTTGCCGCGGTACCCTTGCAAAAGAGCCGCCGTCTTCAGCCTGTCGATACCGGCCGCGATGCACTCCGGCGTCCAGGGCGGCAGCAGGCTCACGCTGTCGGCGAGCAGTTCGGTGAGCACGCCGCCGGCGCCGATGACCAGAACCTGACCGAACTGCGGATCGACGATGATGCCGACCAGAATTTCGGCGACGCCGTCGGTCGTCATCTGTTCCACCAACAGAGTCTCCGACAGCGCCGCCAGTCTCTCGGCGGCAGCGGCGGCCTCGGCGGTGCTGCGTACGTTCAAAACGACGCCGCCCACCTCGGTCTTGTGTTCCAGGTGCGCGCTCACGGCTTTGATGACGACGGGAAAGCCTAACTCGGCCGCAGTCCGTGCGACCGCGTGGGCAGCGACTACTTTGCCCGCCGGGATGGGCACGCCGAAGGCGGCGAGCGCACTCTTGCCCGCGGCCTCGCTCAAGCTGTACACCGGGTCGATCCCGCTCAGGTTCGCGGAGTCCGGGCCGCGGTGCGCCGGAAGCTGCAGATGTACGCCCGCGCCGGCATGCCACGAGTCGCCTACGCCGCCGGCCAGTGCCAACGCCTCGAGCGCCTCGCGCTGTCCCTGCAGCGGGATGACGCCGCCGTCGAGGCATCGCTTGCGAATTCGCTCGCTGATGGTTTCGGGCAGCGAGGCGATCAGGGCGGCGCGCGAGGGCGCGCCGTGCGAGGCCGCGATGAATTCGTCGATGACGACGTCGTAAGAGGACACGTCGGCGCGATCCTCCGGCGGCCGGTCGAGCATGAAGCCGACCGCATCGTAGCCCGCGCGCAGCGCGGTCGAGAACACCCGGCCGAGTGCCGGCGGATCGAACCATAGATAGGTATGGATATCGAACGGATTGGCCACCGTGACCCGATCGGTGAGTTGTTCCTGCAGGATCGCCGCCTGTTCGGCGGGGATGGGCGCGAACTCCAAATCGAGCGAGCGCGCCACGTCCGCGGTCATCGCCATGTCGCCGCCCGAGGCTCCCATGACGAGCACCTTGCGTCCGGGCAGCACGCCGCCGGTATGAAAGAGCTTCAAGGTTTCACACAGGGTGGCCAAGGTGTCGCAGCGCGCCAGGCCCGCCTGCCGGCAAAAGGCCTCGAACACCGAATCCGCTCCGGCCAATGCGCCCGTGTGGCTGTGAGCGGTGCGGGCCGCCGCGGCGGTGCGGCCCGATTTGACCACGGCGATGGGTTTGCCCGCCACGCGCGCCTTGTCGGCGGCGCGCGCCAGGGCGTCGGCGTCCTTGATTCCTTCCAGATACAGTCCGAAGGCGGTGACGCGCGGATCGTCGCAAAGAATCTCGATGAGATCTTCGACCGCCAACCGGCTCTGATTGCCCACCGTGAACAGACAGCCGATGGGCAAGGAGCGCTGGTTGAACATCAGCGTGAGGGCGATGGTGCCGCTCTGACAGATGAGGGCCACTCCACGCTCGATGGGCGGCCCCACCACCTGGTCCGGCATCATGGCCGCGCGATCGAAGAAATTCACGAAGCCGTAGCAATTCGGGCCGAAGAAGGGCACATCGCCCGCGCTTCGCAGCAACTCGCGCGTGAGTTCGTCCCCTGCGGCGCTGCCGGTCTCCGAGAAGCCGGCGGTGAAGCACACGAAGCCGCCGGCGCCGCGTGCGGCCAGCGCGGCTGCGACGCCCGGCGCTTCGTGGTTTGGAACGGCGATGAACGCGGAATCCGGCGCTTCGGGCAGGTCCGCCACGGAGCGATAGTACGTGGTCGCCGCGGTCGATGGGCGCGTCGGATGCACACGCCGGATCACACCGGGATAGCCCACGGCCTTGTTGCCGGCGGCCACCGCGTCCGTCCAGGCGGTTGCGCCGATCAGCGCGATGCTGCGCGGCGCGATGAGCCGTTGAATGTCGACCGGCATGAGATCAGCGGCGCTTGATTTCGATCTTGCGCGAGGCCGGACGCCACGCGGCGCTCGCGTCGGCCGATAATTTGAGCGACTGGAGACGCTGCTCGATGTCGGGCGGAAACGCCGCGCTGGCCGGAGTATCCCCCTGATGTACGTGCAGCAGCATGACGTCGCAGGTCGCGACCGGCTCGCTCAGGCGCGGACAGGAGAAGCGGCATCCTAAGTGGATGCGCTTGCGATCGGCGTCCAACACCGACGAGGCGACAGCGAGTTGGTCGGTGCTCTTGACCTCGTGCTGGTAGTGCATGTGCAGCTCCAGCGTGTACAAGGTGCAGTGCGTGCGCTCGCGGTAGGCCGCGTCCAAGCCCACCTGGTCCATGAAGCCGTCGATCGCGTAACTGACGATCACTCCATAGTAGGCATCGCGCAAATGTCCGTTGTAGTCGATCCATTCGGGCCGAATGGCCGTGCGGTACACGGGCAGGGCGTTCTGCACCGGAGCGTTCAACGCAGCTGCAGTTTTTCGCGGGCTTGCGCGGCGGTAAGGACCCGTGCGCCCATGGCCTCGATGATGGTGCGCGCCTTCTCCACCAACTGCGCGTTGCTCGCGTACACGCCCTTGCTCAGGTACAAATTGTCCTCGAGACCGACGCGAACGTTGCCGCCCGCCAATATCGACTGGGCCACCCAGGGCATTTGCATGCGGCTGATGGCGAAGGTGCCCCAGTTGCAGTTCTCGGGCAGGGAATTGACCATGGCCATCAAATGACCGATGTCGGCGGGGACGCCCCAGGGAATGCCCATGCACAGCTGGATGAGCGCCGGGCCGGTGAGCAGGCCTTCCTTGATGAGCTGTTTCACAAACCAGAGATTGCCGGTGTCGAACACTTCCATCTCAGGCTTGACGCCCAGGTCGCGGGCGATGGCGGCGCCCTGGCGCAGGTAGTTGGGGGTGGACACGTAGGCGCGATTGCCGTCGCCGAAATTCAAGGAGCCACAGTCGAGGGTCGCGATGTCGGGGCGGTACAGACCTTCCTGACACAGATCGATCACATGGCGCATGCGATCTTCCTGGGTGACGAAGTCGCTGCCCGGAGCGGGCGTGTCCTTCAGGCCGTTCTCGCCCACCACGATGTATCCGCCCATGCCGCAGGTCAGATTGACGATGACGTCGACCTTGCTCTCGCGGATGCGTTTGACCACTTCGCGGTAGTGGCGCGTCTCCATGCTGAAATTGCCGGTCTCGGGGTCGCGCACGTGGATGTGGACGATGGCGGCGCCGGCCTGCGCCGCCGCGATGGCGGTGGCCGCGATCTGTTCGGGCGTGACGGCGCAATGCGGGCTCTTGGTCACCTTGGTGTCGTCACCGGTAACCGCGCAGGAAATGACTACGTCGTGGTTCATGGAGGGTCCTTGCGCCACGGGGGTGGCAACCGTAGTTTATATTATTTTCATAATAATATTTAAAGGGCTTCAGAGCAACTACTGGCGGCTCCCCGCGAGCGCGCGGATGATTTCCGTCTCGCTGCATACGCCGATGATCCTGCCTCCTTCGGACAGCACGACCGGGTGGCCGGTCGACTGGCGCAGTTGAATGATGGATTGCAAGGAGAAGGAGGCGGGCGCCACCACCAAGCCGGGCTCGGGATTCGCGACGCCGGCATCGTCGTGGACATGCCGCAGGGCGTGCGCCATGCCGTCGAGCTGCAGCTCGAGGGCTTCGTCCGAGCCGCCGAGGGACAGCGCGTAGCGGCGCCGGTCGTCGAGCCAGAGCACGTTGCCTTCCGCAACCATGTTGGCCCGCTCATTCATGATCATGCTGCCGGTGAGCACGTCGAGCGGATTCATGTGGCGCACGAACTCGGCGACGTAGTCGTCCGCGGGTGCGAGGACGATGTCCTCCGCGGTGCCCGTCTGAATGATCCTGCCGTTCTGCAGGATGGAAATCCGGTCGCCCAGCCGCAGCGCCTCATCGAGGTCGTGACTGACGAACAGGATGGTTTTCTTCACGCGCTCCTGCAGCGCCAGCAGTTCGTCCTGGAGCTTGCCGCGAATCAGCGGATCGAGAGCCGAAAACGGCTCGTCCATCAATAGAATGTCCGCATCGGTCGCGAACGCGCGGGCGAGTCCCACGCGTTGCTGCATGCCGCCGGACAGCTCGCTGACATACCGCTCGGCCCATTGCGAGAGGCCCACCAGTTGCAGCTTCTCGTCGACGATGCTGTTGCGCGTCTCGGCGCTCTCGCCGCGCAATTCCAAGCCGAAGCCCACGTTCTCGCGCACCGTGCGCCACGGCAGCAGACCGAATTGCTGAAACACCATGGCCACGCGCTCGCGGCGCACACGGCGCATCTGCGCGGTGTCGCAGGTGGCGACATCGATGGAGGATTCTCCGTCGCGCACCAGCACGTGACCGCGGGTGACGGGGTTCAGGCCATTGGCGGCGCGCAGCAGCGTGGACTTGCCCGAGCCCGACAAGCCCATGAGCACGGAGATCTCGCCGCGCGCCACGCTCAAGGACGCGTCGGCGACCCCGACGATGACGCCGTATTTCTCCTGGATCTGCGTGCGCGTGCCGCCCGCGTCCAGGGCCGCAACCGCCTCCTTGATGGCCTTGCGGCCGTCGCGGCCGGGTTGCCGGGCGAACAGAATGTCGACGTTTTGAAATTCCACTGCTGCAGTCATCGCGTTGCTCCGCGTTCTTTGGGCCTGCTGATACGATCCAAAATGATGGCGAGCAGCACGATGGTGAACCCCGCCTCGAATCCCATGCCGACTTGCACGGAGTTGAGCGCCCTGACCACCGGTACGCCCAGGCCGCCGGCGCCCACCAGTGCCGCGATCACCACCATCGACAGGCTCAACATGATGCACTGAGTGATGCCGGCGATGATGGTGCCGGCCGCGCTCGGCAGTTCGATTTTCCAGAGCAGTTGCATGGGCGTGGCGCCGAAGGCTTCGCCCGCTTCGATGAGCGGGCGTGGCACCGTGGAAATGCCGAGATGGGTCATGCGGATGGGCGCCGGCAATGCAAAGGTGACGGTGGAGATGAGTCCCGGCACGACACCCAGGCCGAACAGCACGAGGGTCGGAATCAAATAGACGAACGTCGGCAGGGTCTGCATCAGATCGAGCACCGGGCGCAGCGCGGCAAAGAGCCGCGGACGATGCGCAGCCGCTATCCCTAAGGGAATGCCGATCGCCGCGGATGCCAGGGTGGCGACCAGTACCAGCGACAGCGTCTCCAAGGTCGCGATCCAGTAGCCTTGATTGAGGATGAACAACAAGGCCAGCGCCACGAAAGCCGTCAACGCCCAGGAGCGACGCAAGCCGTAGGCCAGGACGGCTATACCTAAGATGAGCCAGGGTGCGGGTACGGCACGCAGCACCGCCGTGACCCCATTCACCATGCCGCGTATCACGATGGAAATCCCATCGAACACGAACATGCCATGGGTCTTGATGCTGTCGATGACGGTCGCCATGGTGTCGCCCACCGGAATTTTATGACTGACCACCCACTGTTCGAAGCCGCCCGGGCGCGGCGGCGGGATCGAGTGAGTCATGGCGCTGGTCGCCGGCTTGCCGTCGAAGGTGGTGACACCGGCGAGCCACGCCTTGGTCACGGTGGGATTGGCTTTGAGCCACTCGGCCGCGGCGATATCCGGTTGTTCGTGCCGATCGAGGATGGCCGCCATCATTTCGCTCTCGCCGCGCAAACTGAATTTCAAATTGGTGAGCAGCCGCCCGACGTTGGGACACTCGCTGCTGAAGCCCTTGCGCGTCAGCGTGTAGATGGTGGCGCCGCCGTAGTTCGGACCGAAGACCTCATCGCCGCCGGC
>PLAH01000107.1 GCA_003134045.1 Gammaproteobacteria bacterium | reverse complement strand
CTGCGGGCGCGGCGGCTTGGCCTGCGTCTTCCAGACGGCCCCGTCGTTCCACTGGTAGATCCTCTTGGTCGAGACCGCCTTGGCAAGGTCCATCCCCTTCAGTCCGGGGAACTTCTTCGCGGCGCGCACCGCGGCCGTCTCGTCGATGTTGTCGCCCGTCATGATGCAACCGGCTTGAGCGCCCTTCTCGCGCAGAACCCGGGTCAGCTTGCGCGTATCGATATCCGCGATCGCCACCACCTTGCAGCGAATCAGGAACGATGCGAGCGACTCGGTGGCGCGCCAATTCGAGTACACGGCCGGAAGGTCCCGGATGACCAGCCCCGCGGCGAACACTCCGCCGGATTCGAGATCCTCGGGGGTCGTGCCGGTATTGCCGATATGAGGATACGTGAGAGTGACGATCTGACGGCAGTACGACGGATCCGTGAGGATCTCCTGGTACCCGGTCATTGCCGTATTGAAAACTACCTCACCAGTCGTGTTGCCTTTTGCGCCCACTGAGACGCCACGGAACACGGTGCCATCTTCGAGAGCTAGCACTGCTGGTGTCGACACTCCGGTTCCTCGCTTTGCGCTACGCGCGTTGCGCAGATGCGCAAAGCGGGAGGCGCTCGTGCAAGAACGTCCTCCCGCTTTATGGGTTGATTCGCGACTCGTTTCCGGGCGCGAATATTAACGACACCTAGGATGACTGTCTATGCCTAACGTGGACGGAGCACGTCCGCCATGCCATACAGTCCCGCCGGCCGGCCCACCAGCCACTGCGCCGCCCGCAAGGCGCCCCGCGCAAAGGTCGCGCGGTCGGTGGCGCGGTGGGTGATCTCGAGGCGCTCGCCGGCGCCCGCGAAAATCACCGTGTGCTCACCGACGATGTCGCCGGCCCGCACCACGGAAAAGCCGATGCTGCCGGCCTCGCGCGTTTCCAAGACGCCGTGCCGGTCGAAAACGGCGATATTCGCCAAGGTCTCACCGCGGGCATTCGCGACCACTTCTGCCAGGACCAGGGCGGTCCCCGACGGCGCATCGCGCTTCAGCTTGTGGTGTGCCTCGGCGATTTCCACGTCGAATCCCGCGCCCAGGCTTAGCGTAGCCAGCCGCACCAGCTGCGCCATGACGCCGACGCCCACGCTGGTGTTGGGCGCGATCAACAGCGCAATCCTCTGGGATGCTGCCTCGAGCGCAGCGCGCACGGGGGCGTCGAATCCCGTCGCCCCGACCAACAGCGGCACCCCGGTCCGCACGCAGGCCTGCGCATGCTCAATGACGAACGGCGCCCGGCTGAAATCCACCGCGACCGCCGCACCGCGCAACGCCTCGTCGATGTCAGCGGTGATCCTCACCCCGCTCGGCCGCCCGTCCTGCGCCGCGTCCTGACCCAACTTGTCGCTGCCGGCGCTCGCCAGCGCCCCCGACAAAGCCAGCCGGACGGACCGCGCCGCGGCTGTGCCTTGCTCGGCGGCACCCGCCGACGGCCCTGCGGCTCCTGCGCGGACGGCGCCCTCCGCAGTCTCTGCCAGGCAGCGCACCAACGACTGTCCCATCCGGCCGGTGATGCCGAAAATGGCGATGCCATGGCGGGTGGTTGCGGGCATCGCGGACCTCAGTCCGTGGCGCCCGTGAAGAACTTTTTCACGCCCTCGAAGAAGGACTGCTCGCGCGGCTTGTGTGCGCCGGCGCCCTCCTGCAGCGACGCCTCGAATTCCTTGAGCAGTTCCTTTTGCTCGCCGCTCAGGCTCACCGGCGTTTCGATCACCACGCGGCAGAACAAGTCGCCGGCCGCGCCGCCACGCACCGGCTTCACGCCCTTCTCACGGACGCGAAATACGCGCCCCGATTGGGTCTCGCTGGGGATTTTCAAAACCACCTCGCCGTTCAACGTCGGCACTTCCACCGAACCGCCGAGCGCGGCGGTGGTGAAGCTGATCGGCACCTCGCAGGATAGGTGGCTACCCTCGCGCTCGAAGATGGCGTGCTCGCGCACGCGGATCTCGACATATAGATCGCCCGCCGGCCCGCCGTTGCGGCCCGCCTCGCCCTCGCCGTTCAAACGAATCCGGTCGCCCGTATCGACACCGGCGGGGACCGCCACCGGCAGGGTCTTCTCCTGCCGTACGCGGCCCTGTCCGAAGCAGGTATCGCACGGGTTGCTGATGATCTTGCCGCGTCCCTTGCAGCGCGGGCAGGGCTGCTGGATGGTGAAGATGGATTGCTGCACGCGGACCTGGCCTTGACCGTTGCAGGTGTCGCAGGTCTTGGGCGTGGAGCCCTTGGCGGCGCCGGATCCATGGCAGGTCTTGCATTCGGCGAGCGACGGTATCTGGATCTCGGTTTCGGTGCCGAACACCGCCTGTTCCAAGTCCAGCTCGAGCTCGTAGCGCAAGTCGGCGCCGCGAAATACCTGCGAGCGGCCGCCGCGCTGGCCGCCGGTAAAAATATCGCCGAACATCTCGCCGAAGATGTCGCCGAAGGCCTCGCCCGCGCTGAAGCCGCCGCCACGGCCGCCTTCGAGCCCGGCATGACCGTATTGGTCGTACACCGCGCGCTTCTGTGCGTCGGTGAGGACCTCGTAGGCCTCCTTGCATTCCTTGAACCTGTGCTCGGCCTCGGGATTGTCCGGATTGCGATCCGGATGGAACTTCATGGCCAGCCGGCGATAGGCCTTCTTGATCTCATCCGCCGTCGCGCTTTTCGACACATCGAGGAGCTTGTAAAAATCCTGCTTCGCCATCGCACACCTTCAAGGACACTCGCCCAATATAAACGAACCGCCGGTACCTTCTCGTACCGGCGGTTCGTTGCAAACAGCCCGACTCCAAACCGGTCTTCAGGCCTTTTTGCGGTCGCTTTCCTTGACCTCTTCGAACTCGGCATCGAGTACGTCTTCCTTCGGGGCTTCGGCGCCGCCGGTACCGCCGCCGGCCGGAGCGCTTCCCGCCGACTGCTCGTACGTCTTCTGCAGGATGGCGCTGGAAGCCTGTTCGAGCGCCTGGGTCTTGCGCTCGATGTCCTCGCGATCATCGCCGCTCATCGCGGTCTTGACCGACGCGATGGCCTCGTTCGCGGCCTTCTTCTCGTCGTCCGACACCTTGTCGCCCAGGTCCTTGAGCGCTTTCTCGACGCTATGCACGGCGGCATCCGCCTTGTTGCGCGCGCCCACCAACTCGCGGAATTTCTTGTCTTCCTCGGCGTGGGCTTCGGCGTCGCCGACCATGCGCTTGATCTCCGTTTCGGACAAGCCGCTCGACGCCTTGATGACGATGCGCTGTTCCTTGCCGGTCTTCACGTCCTTGGCCGAGACATTCAAGATGCCGTTGGCATCGATGTCGAACGCCACTTCGATCTGCGGCATGCCGCGCGGTGCGGGCGGAATATCCGTCAGGTCGAATCGGCCCAGCGACTTGTTGTCGGTCGCGCGGTCGCGCTCGCCCTGCAGCACGTGAATGGTCACGCCGGTCTGATTGTCGTCCGCGGTCGAAAACGTCTGCGCCGCCTTGGTCGGAATGGTGGTGTTCTTCTCGATCACCTTGGTCATGATGCCGCCCAGGGTCTCGATCCCCAGGGACAGCGGCGTCACGTCGAGCAGCAACACGTCCTTCACGTCGCCCGACAACACACCGCCCTGGATCGCGGCACCGACGGCCACGGCTTCATCGGGATTCACGTCCCGCCGCGGCTCCTTGCCGAACAGATCCTTCACCGCCTGCTGCACCAGCGGCATGCGGGTCTGACCGCCCACCAGAATGACTTCGCCCACGTCCTTCAAGGAGATGCCGGCATCCTTCATCGCGATGCGGCAGGGCTCCAGCGTCTTCTGCACCAGATCTTCGACCAGCGACTCGAGCTTGGCCCGGGTCAGCTTCATGTTCAGATGCTTGGGACCGGCCGCATCCGCCGTGATGTACGGCAGATTCACTTCGGTCTGCTGGCTCGAGGAGAGCTCGATCTTGGCCTTCTCGGCAGCCTCTCGCAGGCGCTGCATGGCCAGGGGATCCTTGCGCACGTCGATGCCGCTTTCCTTCTTGAATTCGTCGGCCAGATAGTTGATGACGCGCAGGTCGAAATCTTCGCCCCCCAAGAAGGTATCGCCGTTGGTGGACAACACCTCGAACTGGCGCTCGCCGTCGACTTCCGCGATTTCGATGACCGACACGTCGAACGTGCCGCCGCCCAAGTCGTACACCGCAATCTTGCGATCGCCGCCGTCCTTGTCGAGGCCGTAGGCCAGCGCCGCCGCGGTCGGCTCATTGATGATGCGCTTGACGTTCAGGCCCGCGATGCGTCCGGCATCCTTGGTGGCCTGACGCTGCGAGTCGTTGAAATATGCAGGTACCGTGATCACCGCATCGGTGACCGTCTCGCCCAGGTAATCCTCGGCGGTTTTCTTCATCTTCATGAGCACGCGCGCGGACACTTCGGGGGGCGCCATCTTCTTGCCCTGGACTTCCACCCAGGCGTCGCCGTTGTCGGCTTTGACCACCTTGTAGGAGACCATGCTCACATCTTTCTTCACCACCTCGTCGGCGAACTTGCGGCCGATCAATCGCTTGACCGCAGCCACGGTGTTCGCCGGGTTGGTGACGGCCTGGCGCTTGGCGGACTGACCCACCAGCACTTCGCCATCCTTGGTGAAGGCAACGATCGACGGCGTCGTCCGGTCACCTTCGCTGTTCTCGATAACCTTGGGCTTGCCGCCCTCCATGATCGCGACGCAAGAATTCGTCGTGCCGAGATCGATGCCTATCATTTTACCCATAGTGAAACCCTCTGAAAATTCAACAATCCGTGACCGCTACCTGGGGGAGACCCCGATTATTTCAATTGGCGTCCCCGGGCGATTTACTGACGACGACGCGGGCGGGACGCAACAATCGCCCATTCAACGAATACCCCTTCTGAATCACCGTCAGCACGGTATTGGCCGGCTTGTCGCGGCTCTCCTGCGCCACCATGGCCTCATGCCAGGCGGGATCGAAGGGCTGGCCGACCGGATCGATGATCTTGATGCCGGCCTTGTCGAAGGCGCGGTGCAACTGCCGCAAGGTGGCCTGGGCGCCTTCGAGCATGGCCGGTCCCGGGGTCGCGGCGCCCGCGCCGATGCCGGCTTCCAGGGCGTCGCCCACCGTCACCAGCTCCTGGGCGAAGCGCTCGATGGCGAACTTGCGCGCATTCTCGAGTTCACGCTCGGTGCGCTTGCGGTAGTTCTCGAGTTCGGCCACGGAGCGCAGGTAACTGTTCCAGTTATCCTGGGCCCTGGCCTCGGCCGCGGCCAAGGCGCCGTCGATCGCCGAATCGGCCGGAGCCGCGCCGGCTGTTTCCGCCGCCCCTGCTTGGGGCTGGTTGTTCTCATTCACGTTGCAAAGCCCTCAAAAGGATGGCGGCTACAAATACCGCTCGAAGCCGGTGTATTGGGGGCTACTTGCGCGCGTTCAAGGCCGAACCGAGCAGTTTTGCGGTGACATCCACGATGGGGATCACCCGTTCGTAGGCCATCCGCGTGGGCCCGATGATGCCTAGGACGCCCACCACCTTGTTGTCCAGCATATACGGCGCGGTCACCACGCTGATGTCGTCAAGGATGCGGTAGCCGGACTCCTGTCCGATGAAGATCTGGATGCCGTCCGCTCGCAGGCATCCGTCCAGCAGCTTGAGGATGTCGTGCTTCTCGTTGAACGCCTCGAACAGCCGGCGCAGGCGGTCGACGTTCGACAGCTCGGCGAAGCCCATCAGATTGGTCTCGCCGGCGATGACGTATTCCACCCGGTCGTCGGGCGCGGTGTCGAACACCTTCTGCGCGACCTGAATGGCGTCCAGCATGAGCTGGTTCATGTGCTGCCGGGTCTCCTGCAGCTGGCGCACCAGCTGGGCCCTCACGTCCGGCAGCGAGCGGCCGGCAAAGGATTCGTTCAAGTAATTGGCCGCGCGCCGCAGCTCTTCGGTGGAGTAGTGCCGATCCAGCTGCACCACGCGGTTCTGCACCTCGCGGTTGTCCATCACCATGACCGCCAGGGCGCGGTTCTCGGACAGCGATACGAACTCGATATGCGAGAGCGCGACGTAATTGGGGTTGGGCAGGGTGACCAGGCCCGCCATGCGGGTGACGCTCGACAGCATCTGCGACACGGTCTGCACCAAGGAGCGGCCGTTCGAGGCGTCCACGCGGAGGCGGCGCTGGATCTCCTCGACCTCCTCCTGATGCAGGGGCTGCAATTTCAGCAGGGTGTCGACGAAGAACCGGTAGCCCTTGTCGGTGGGGACGCGCCCGGCGGAGGTGTGCGGCGAGGCCACGAACCCCAGGTCCTCGAGGTCGGCCATGACGTTGCGGATGGTGGCCGACGAGAGGCTCAGGCCCGAATCCCGCGACAGCGTTCGCGACCCGACGGGCTGGCCATCTCGAATATAATTCTCGATCAGCGCTTTGAGAAGCAGCTGCGCCCGCTCGTTGAGGCCGTCTTCGGAACCTTCTGTCATAGTAAGTCCATATAACATGTTTGAAGCTACCTAGCGCATACCGGCGGAGTCAAGTCCGCCGAATCTATCCCAAAGCGCGAATTTGGCCCCTAACTGAACCGGGGTCGATCGTGCTACAAGGACGGCAGTTTTATGTCTCATTCTTTCAAGTCCATCGCCCTCGTCGGCAATGCCAAGGATCTGCGCGTCGCCGAATGCATGCTGAGCCTGGCCAGCCATTTCTATGCACGCGGCATCTGCGCTCTGGTGGATCCCGGGGTCGGCCTGGCCTTCCCGCCGGATAGCGTAGTGCCCTGCCCCGAACAAGCCTTTGCCACGCGCGCCGAGCTGATCGTCGCCATCGGCGGCGACGGAACCCTGCTGTACGCCGCGCGCCTGGTGGCCGGGCACGCGGTGCCGCTGCTCGGAGTGAATCGCGGTCGCCTGGGCTTCTTGACCGACGTGAGCCCGAACTCCATGCTCGAGGACATCGACACCGTGCTCGCCGGTCGCTACACCGAGGATCGGCGCTCGCTCCTGGCCGCGCGGCTGGAACGCCGCGCTGCGGAACCGGTCGCCGCCCTCGCCCTCAACGACGTGGTCGTGGGCAAGTGGGAAACCGGGCGCACCATGGATTTCGAAACCTCCATCAACGGGCGCTTCGTCAATTCGCACAGCGGCGACGGCATGGTGATTGCGACGGCCACCGGCTCGACCGCCTACGCCCTGTCGTGCGGCGGTCCCATCGTCGAACCGGACCTCGACGTGTGGGTGGTGGCGCCCATCTGTCCCCACACCCTGAGCGACCGGCCCATCGTGGTACGCGCCGGCAGCAAGATTCAGCTGCGCATGGCGGACCGCCTGGGATCGCATGCCCAGGTGACCTGCGACGGCACCGCCATCGGCGATCTGGACCAGGGCGATACGCTGTTCGTCGAAGGCGCCGACGTGCAAATCACGCTGCTGCATCCGCCCGGCTACGACTACTACCGCCTGCTCCGCTCCAAACTGCACTGGGGCCGCGGCGGCCACGGCACCGGCGAATAGCATGCTCACGCATCTGCAACTCCGTGACCTGGTCATCGTGGATACGGCCGAGCTGGACTTCGGACCCGGCCTCACGGCGCTGACGGGCGAGACCGGCGCCGGGAAATCCATCGTGGTGGACGCACTGCTGCTGATTGCCGGCGGCCGGGCGGCCGCCGACGTCGTACGTCAAGGGGCGGAGCGCGCCGAAATCGCCGCCAGCTTCGCGGCCCTGCCCGCCGCCGCCCTGACCTGGCTCGACGCCCAGGACATCGAGCACGACGAGGAAGTGATCGTGCGGCGCGTGATCGGCGCGGACGGCCGCTCGCGCGCCTACATCAACGGGCAATTGGTCCCCCTCCAGCAACTGCGGGAGTTCGGCGAATTCCTCATCGAAATTCACGGCCAGCAAGAATTTCAGCACCTGGTCAAACGCGCCGCGCAGCGCGATCTGCTCGATGAGCGTCTCGACGCGGCATTGACGCGCGAGGTGGCCGAGATCCACGGCCGTTACCGGACCTGCCGGCGCGACTACGATGCGCTGAAAACGGCCGCCGAGAACCGCGACGCCCGCCTCGATCTGCTGCGCTACCAGCTCGCCGAACTCAAAGCCGAGGTCACGACGGTGGCGGCGATCGAAGAGTTGTTCGTCGAGCAGAAACGCATCTCGGGGCGGGGCCGGCTGAGCGCCGCGGCGCGTACCGCCCTTAACGCCATTTACGACGCCGATGCCGATAGCGCCCACGATTTACTGGCGAAGGCCCAGGTCGCCCTGCGCGCGGCGGCGGAGGCCGACCCCGAACTCGCCGGGGCCGCCACGCAGCTGGCGGAGGCGACCATCCTGGTACACGAATCGGCCGAGGTGCTGCGCCGCTATCTCGACAACCTGGACATGGACCCGGCGCGCCAGGAAGAGATCGAACGCCATGCCGCCGCGCTCGAGGCGCTGGCCCGCAAGCATCGGCAAACGGTGTTCGAGCTGCCGGCCCAGCTCGCGATCACCGAACAGGAACTGCAATCCCTCGACAACGCCGAGCAGAGTTTGGCGGAGCTCGAGCGGCAGCTCGCCGGCCTCACCGACGGCTACCGCACCGCCGCCGCGCGCCTCACCAAGGCTCGAACCGCAGCCGCGGAGGCGCTCGGCAGAGAGATCACGCGCCTCATGCAGACTTTGGGGATGGCCGGCGGGCGCTTCGCGGTGAGCGTCGAACGGAGCGATGCGGAAATCGGACCCCGCGGCAGCGACGAGATCGAATTCGTGGTGAGCGCCAACCCCGGCCAACCCTTGAAGAGTTTGGCGAAGGTGGCCTCCGGGGGCGAGCTGTCCCGCATCAGCCTCGCCGTGCAAGTGGCCGCGGCCGCCAAAGTGACCTCTCTTTGCATGGTGTTCGACGAGATCGATGCCGGGATTGGCGGAGGGATTGCGGAAATCGTCGGGCGGCAACTGCGCGAACTCGGCGAGCGCTCCCAGGTTCTATGCGTCACGCATCTCGCTCAGGTCGCGGCCCAGGCCCACAGTCAGTTCAAGGTCATCAAGCAGACCGACGGCAAGGTCACCCGCACCGCCGTCACGACCTTGCGCGCCGCCGATCGCATCGACGAAATCGCGCGCATGCTGGGCGGGGTCGATATCACCGAGCAGGCCTGGGCACACGCTCGGGAAATGCTCGGCTCAGTGGGATCCGCAGGGGCCAAGTCGCCGGCGGCTACCAAGAAGGTCGCCACCGCCGCGCCCGAGCCGACCGTCGCGCCTGGCCCACGGCCGCCGGTCGCGCCGAAACCGGCCGTGTCGCCTAAGGCGGTTGCGATGCCTGCAGCCACGCCAAAATCAGGGGCGGCGCCCAAGAAAAAGGGCGCGCGCGCGAACTAACTCTTGCCGGGGCGCTTTTGGTTGGCGCAGTTGGGCTTGCGGCAATGGCCATACAGGATCAATGCGTGGTCGCTGATCTCGAAGCCTAAGCGCTTGGCCACCGCGTGCTGCCGCTCTTCGATGCCGCCATCCATGAACTCTTCCACCTTGCCGCAGTCCACACAGACGATGTGATCGTGATGGGAGCCCTGATTGAGCTCGAAAACGGCCATGCCGCCCTCGAAATGGTGGCGCGTCACGAGACCCGCCGCCTCGAACTGGGTCAACACCCGGTACACCGTGGCGAGCCCGATGTCCTCGTTCGAGACCAGGAGCTTTTTATAGATGTCTTCCGCGCTCATGTGGCGGGCCGATCCGTCCGCCAGAATGTCCAGAATTTTCAAACGCGGCAGCGTGACCTTCAGGCCGGCATTGCGGAGATCATTGCTTTCGTTGGTCGGGGAAGGTTTCAGGCGCTGCGGCATGCTGTGGCATCCGGTATGATGAGGGCCGATTATCATTCATTTAACGGCTGCGCACCACTTTGATGAAAACATTTCAGCGTTTGGTCTTCGGTTTGGGTGTTGGCTTACTGGCATCGGCCTGCGTTTACCGCATCAACATTCAACAGGGCAATTTTCTGGACCAGGCCGCCGTCGAGCAAGTCAAAGCCGGCATGACGCGCAGCCAGGTGCGCTACCTGCTCGGTACCCCCATGGTCGCCGATAGTTTCAACAAAGAGCGTTGGGACTACATTTACTACCTGAAGAAGGGCCGTAGCCGGCACGTCGATTCGCGCCGCGTCACCGTGTATTTCGATGGCGAGAAGGTCGCGAGGCTGGACAAGCCGACCGCGGCCGAGGCCGCTGCGCAGGAGAAATCGGCGGCGCAGATCAAGAATGGGCGGACTTATTGAGCGCTGACGCGCGGGTCTACGGGGTCGAAGCAACCCCGACCTTTAGCGCTCGCGGAGCGAGCGGGCGGAAACGGAATTAGCGGAGCACCCTAGTTTCTGCGGCGCGCTTGCCGAACGCGCTCGCGGCGCGCGATCTTGGGGTCGGCGGCCAGCGGCCGATAGATCTCCACGCGATCGCCGTCGCGCAGCATCTCACCCGCACTCGCGATTCTCCCGAAAATGCCGATGGCGGCGCGGGTCACGTCGATCCCGGCGAAGTCCGGATCGGCGGCGGCCTGCCGCAGCGCGTCCTCGACGGTCGCGGCTGGCGGGAGGCGATAGGTTTTGGCCACGGCCCGTAACGGCTCCGCGTAGACCACCTCGACGGCAATGTCCACGGGGCTTTCGATCCCCATCGTTACGCGTAGACCTTGCGGGCGCGCTGCACGAAGGCATCGACGATGCTGCCGCACAGCGCTTCGAACACCGGGTTGAGCGCGGCGGCGGTCAATCGATTCTTGAATTCGAACTCGACTCGGAAATGTACGCGCGAACCACGAGTACCGATGGCCTCGAAACGCCACTCCCCGGTCAGGTTGCGGAACGGACCATCGACCAGATGCATGAGGATTTGCGCGTCCTTCTTCAGCGTGTTGCGAGTGGTGAACTCGGTGCGCAGTACGCCGCGGGCAATCGAGACCGCGGCGAGCCGTTCGGTGTCCGAAATGTCCTCCACGCGCGAGCCGCTGCACCAGGGTAGAAATTCCGGGTACCGGCCCACATCATTGACCAGGGCGAACATCTGGGCGGCCGTGAAGGTGACGATGGCGCTGCGTTCGACGACCTGCAAATTGGATCTCCCCTGCGTGAGGCCGCAGTGCGCGATTCTCGCATAACCCGCGATGCGCGGGCGCCGCCGTCGGTGAATCGGTAGACTTCTCCTCCAACAAAAGACAAGACACCATGAAGACCCCCGACAAATTGCCGCCCATCGCCGTGAATCGTAAGGCGCGCTTCGATTACTTCATCGAGGAGCGCTTCGAGGCGGGGATCTCGCTCATGGGCTGGGAGGTCAAGAGCATGCGTGCCGGCAAGGCGCAGATCGCCGAGGCCTACGTGTACGTGAAGGACGGCGAAGCGTTCCTGTACGGCGCCCACATCGGCGCGCTGAATTCTGCCTCGACTCACGTCGATACCGATCCCACCCGCACGCGCAAGCTGCTGCTGAACCGGCGCCAGCTCGACCATCTGGTCGGAGCGGTCGAACGCAAGAGCTACACCATCGTGCCGCTCGAACTGTACTGGAAGGCCGGGCGCGCCAAACTGGAGATCGGCCTTGCCAAGGGCAAGAAGCAGCACGACAAGCGCAACTCCGAAAAAGACCGCGATTGGCAGCGCGACAAGGCGCAGATCATGAAGGCCAGCCGGCGCTGAGGCCGAGACGGCGGCGGTCGACCGCCCGCGAGTGGCGGGTTTCTGCTCGATGCCCCGGTTCGACTCGACGCCCCACCCGGCTCGATGCCCCGTCCGGCGCCCATGGCGCCTCATTTGGATACCCGCCCAATAGAGCGTAAACTACGGTTTCACTTGGGGCCGACCGGTTTCGACATGGGTCACGAAACTTCAGGTGCGTACCGAGGTGCAGGTTCCCTCGTAAAACCAACTTGCAAACTTATAGTTGCCAACGAAGACAACTACGCTCTAGCGGCTTAGGCTGCTGAACCCTGATCGGCTTGTGCTGATGCGAACGGTCAGGGGTAGCGCACATCAGCTAGCGGGAAACACGTGCCTGGGGTGTTGCCTGCGAATCGCTACCGGGCTGGCTGCACACTTTCCCTGCCCGTCGGGTTAGTGAGCGGTGAGAACAATAGACGTGGCTACGTACGTAGATCTTGGAACGTAGGGCTTGTGGACGGGGGTTCGATTCCCCCCGGCTCCACCATTCAGCTGAGCGGCGGCGACGGCCGTCGCTCAGCGCACCCTGTGTTATCTTTGGGGGCATCTTGGCCACCCCGTGTGCGCCATTACACAGGGCAAAAACATTCATGACGCGGATTGAAATTCCGAATTCGGGAGGCCGGCGTCGTTCCTCGTTCCGCCTCGGCCGCTGGTTTTTGATCCTGCTCTTGCTCCTGATCGGCGGCAGCGCGCTGTGGAGCTGGCTCACGCTGAATTGGGCGTATGCCGAGGGCGAACGCGCCGGCGTGCTGCAGCGATTCGTGCGTCGCGGCTGGGTCTGCAAAACCAATGAAGGCGAGATTGCGCTCTACTACGGCGGCAGCCAGTACATGGGCGCCGGCCTGTCGCCGCAACTCTGGGACTTCAGCGTGCGCAACGCGTCGGTCGCGGCCGATTTGAGCAAGGCGGTCGGTCACCGCGTCCAATTGCATTACACGGAGCATCCGGGAATCCCCACCTCCTGCTTCGCGGAGACACGCTTCTTGGTCGATCGCGTGACCATCACGGACAACGAGCCCAAAGCGGCGCCGGGCGCGACTCCGGGAGTGCCGGCAGCAACGCCCCAGAGCGGCGCGGCGGACGTTCAGCCGGGAGCTACTTTGCCGGCACCGCCGCCGCCGGCACCTCTCACGCCGGCACCGGCTGCCCCCCGAACCACAAATCCCTGACGAGCCGCCGGCGCCTCTCACGCCCACACCGGTTCCCCGGACCGGTCCCTGACGAGCGAGCGGCAGCGCCCCCGTGCAGGATTGACGCCGCAGCGGCGCCCGCTGCGGAGCCGGGCTCAGGGGCACCTTGCCTCCCGGGAGCAAAGCTCGGGGCCGCCCTACTCGGGCCGCCGAAACACGCGAAAGCTTACGAAAACTTGCGCATGGAGCTTGCGACCTGCTCCGTGATGCTCACCGCCGTGCGCAGCGCGAGCAGACCGTCTTCGCCGCTCACCGGCGGCGCCGTGCCGTTCTGCGCCGCGTCCAGAAATGCTTCGATTTCCGCCTTCAGCGCATCTCCTTGCTCGTAGGTGTTCTCCTCGATGGCTACCTGGGGCATGCCGTCGGCGCCGATCCCGGCTCCCTTGCGGATCACGGTCAACACCTTCTGCTGCAGGTCCACGGACACGTAAGCGTCGTCCTGGAAGAGCCGCAGGCGCCGTTCGGTCTTCAGGCTGACGCGGCTCGCCGTGGCGTTGGCGACGCAGCCGTTCGCGAACCGCAATCGCGCGTTCGCAATGTCGATCTCTTTGGAGAAGACGCTGCTGCCGATGGCATCCACCGACACCACCGGTGAGCGCACGATGCTCAATATCAGGTCGATATCGTGGATCATCAGATCGAGCACCACATCCACGTCCGTGCCGCGATGCTTGAACGGCGCGAGGCGCGCCGACTCGATGAAGCGCGGCACGGTGAGGATGGGCTGCACCGCCTGCACGGCCGCGTTGAACCGTTCGAGATGCCCCACCTGCAGGATGCGGCCTGCGCTGCGCGCAGCCTCGACCAGGGCCACTCCCTCCTCGATGGTCACCGTCATGGGCTTTTCCACCAGCACATGGGCGCCCGACTCGAGGAACTCCTTGGCAACCGCAAAGTGCTGCGGCGTCGGCGTGACGATGCTCACGGCATCGACCTGGCCCAACAACTCGCGGTAGTCGGCGTGGGCGGGAACGCCCAATTCGCCACCCACCGCGCTGCGCGCGGCCGCCGACGGATCCGCGATGCCCACCAATCGGGCATTCGGCAAGCTCGCATATTTCTGTGCGTGGAACCGGCCGAGATAGCCGACCCCGATCACCGCGGTGCGGATCAAGGAGGCGTCTTGCGCCGCCACATGCTGCGCGCACGGTAATCCTGCCGCAACTGCGCGGTCGCGCCGCCGACGATGGCAAGAGCCGCCCCGGCGAAGCACAGCAGGCCCCGAAATACCGTCCAGAGCCCGGCCGCCAGGGACCAGATCATGGCACCCACGGCCAGCGCCACGCCGACGGCGACGAAAACCCAAGGTTTTGCGTCATACAGGGCTTGAGGCGTCCAAACTCGCATTGCCTGATTCTACAGCCACAGCCGGCCGGTGAGGCATTTCGTTTACACTTGACTTATGCGATCACGGTTCTTCGAGCGTTTGGGTTTGGCGAGCGAGTGGGCCCAGGAGGCGGGTCTCGCCATCCTGGCCTTGAGCTTAGGGTTCGGCGTGCTGCCCCTGGTCATCTTCCTTGCCGGAAGCACGATTTTGGGCCGATACGAGGGCGCCAGCCCAGCCCGTGTCTACGAGGGCCTGTATCGAGGCCTGGGCCTGGGATCCGTCGCCTCCTGGATCGTCGTCCTGGGACCCTACGGCCTTTATCTCCTTTTCAAGGGCCTCAGGCTGTGGTGGCGGGCGAGCGCCCGGTTGGCCTGAATCTCGGTTCAAGTTTTGTGCGCGGCGGACGCTAACCTTCAGTAGGAGATTAAGGATCCGGTAGGTTGTTGGGAGTTCCAAGCGCGTGAATCCTGAGATCGAAGTCCATCTTCGCTCACTAGTTAACTTTCCGTCGCCGCCCGGCGTGGCGACGCACATCATTGAGCTTGCGAGCGATCCGGACATCGAAATGGGCAAGGTCGCCAAGGCCTTGAGCATGGACTCCGCC
Source organism: Gammaproteobacteria bacterium (assembly GCA_003134045.1). Taxonomy (GTDB): domain Bacteria; phylum Pseudomonadota; class Gammaproteobacteria; order Steroidobacterales; family Steroidobacteraceae; genus Bog-1198. The sequence continues at coordinate 15,257 of PLAH01000107.1, read as the reverse complement.
CTCTCGACGAAGATTCTGCGCATCGCCAATTCGCCGCTGTACGCACAGCGCCGCAAGAGCGAAAACCTGCGCCAGGCGTTGGTGGTGCTCGGCCTGAACGCGACATTGACGCTGGCCTTGAGCTTCTCCCTGGTCAAATCGCTGCGCGGCGGCAAGGCCAACGGCATCAGCTATCCATTTTATTGGCGGCGCGCGCTGCTCGCGGCAACCTGCGCGCGCGCGGTCGCCGATGCCATGCACCATTCCATGGCCGAAGAAATATTCCTGGCTGGGCTGCTGCAGGATGTCGGCATGCTCGCGCTGGATAAGGCAGTGCCCGATCTGTATCGGGGAGGCGAAGCCATTCAGCGCGACCATATCGCGCTCGCGGAACTGGAAAAGAAACGGCTGCAAACCGACCACGCGGAGGTCGGCGGCTGGCTGATGCGGACGTGGAATCTTCCCGAGCGCCTGCATCGCGCCATCGGCCGCAGTCACCATATCGAATTGGCCTTCACGCCCGATCCGGCACAGATCTTCGATCGCTGCGTCGCCATCTCGGGACCGATCGCCGATCTGTTCCTGCTCGACCCGGAGCATCGCCAGTTTGCCGAGACGGCGCAAAGCGCGGAGCGCAGCCTCGGCCTCGACAAGATGGCGTTTGGCCAAGTGCTCGGAACGGTCGGTGCGATGATTCCCGAGACCGAGGCCATTTTCGAAACCGACCTGCTCGCCAAGCAGCATCCCGATCTGATTCTCGAACAAGCCCGCGAAGTGCTCATGCTGCGCAGCTTGCATGCCCTGCGCGAAATCAACACGTTGCGCGCGGTCGCGGAAAGCTGGAACTCGCGCACCCTGGAACTCGAGGAAGAGACGCGCCGCGACTCGATGACGGGGGTCTACAACCGCGCGTACCTGGACCAAGTGCTGGAGCGCGAGTTCGAGAATTCGACCCGCCACAAGTGGCCGCTGAGCATCGCCTTCGCCGATCTCGACAACTTCAAGAGCATCAACGACAAATTCGGCCACCAGGCCGGCGACCGGATCCTGCAGGCGACGGCGCGCATCCTGCGCGGCAATACGCGCGAAAGCGATTTGATCGCGCGTTACGGCGGTGAGGAATTCGTCGTGGTGCTCCCCGCCACCGACGCCGGCACCGCGCAAGCCATTTGCGAGCGCATCGTCGGCGCGTTCCACAACACGGGCCACGTGATCGGATCGGATCATGCGAAGGTGACGATCTCGATCGGTTGCGCCACGCACGGCGCTCCGACATCGTTCTCGAACGTCGCGGACTTCGTCAAAGCGGCGGATCAAGCGCTCTATACCGCGAAAATGCGCGGGCGCGATCGAACCGTGACGTTCGATCGGCACATTCCCACCACGCGTGCGGCACGAATCGGCTGAAGGAGTGTCCGCCCACGCGGGGATCAGCGCGCACCCCGCTGTCCAAGCGCCGAGTGGGTCTCAACGCGGCGCGCGTTAAGTATCGCCCGCCGCGCATTAAGTCCGATCGCGCTTGATGCGGATCACAAATCCAAGAGCGCGCGTCACCACGTATGTCGCGATTTGGGAACATCTGCAGTACGCACCATGGCGATGTAGAGGGGAAAAATGATGAATGGAGACGAGTCGTGGAACGAGCAGCGGAACATGGCATCGGCGGCCGCGGCGCGACAACCGCGAGATGCCGGCCAACCTCGGGGACTGTCCTTGAGCGAAGCGGTCAAGATCAAGGCGGCGCGCAGCCCCGATCCGTACAACAGTACGGGCAGCTTCGACCGCACGAAGCACTGGGCCAGAGTCGGCAAGCGCTAGGGCGGACTACTTCGCGGGCTCGGTGGGCTCCGCGGGCGCGACGGGCTCTGCCGCACGATGTCGCCTGGCGCGAAATTCGCTGTCGGGGTACCAGCGCGGAAAGCGGCGAGTACGCGCCAATCGATTGCCCACGTCGAAGTAGAGCCGCAAGTCATCGAGCGCCCCGCGCACGTCCCAGTCGGCCGAGTACTTGTCGCCGGGTTGGTGGTAGCGGTGAGCGGTATAGTCATCGAGTTGCGCCTGGCCCCAGACAGGACCGCGCGCCGAATCGTCAATGCCGCTTTTCGCGTACAACGCCGGGATCCCGCTCTTGGCAAAGCTGAACTGATCCGAGCGGAAGTAGAAGCCCTGTTCCGGGTTCGGATCGGGGTGCACGACGCGGCCCTGCAGCAGCGCCGCCTCTCGCAGATATTCCTCCAGTTCCGAATTCCCGTAGCCGAACACCATGACATCGCGGGTCGGTCCGCCCAGATGCATCACATCGAGATTGAGCACTGCGGCGGTGTCGCGCAGCGGGAACAGGGGATTCTCGACGTAGTAGCCGGAGCCAAGCAGCCCGGCCTCCTCCGCGGTGAAGGCGATGAAGGCGATCGAGCGATCCGCCGCCGGATGGGTCCGGCTGAACGATTGCGCGAGCATCAAGAGGCCCGCGACACCCGAGGCATTGTCGAGCGCGCCATTGAAAATAGCGCCGCCCGCCTGCGGCGACTGGCGGCCCAGATGGTCCCAGTGCGCGCTGTAGATGACATATTCTTTCTTGTGCTTGGCGCCGGGCAGCACGGCGATGACGTTCGCCGAAGTGAAGCGCCGCAGCGTGTTATGCACGGCGGCATCGGCCTTCAGACCCAGTGGAACCGCCTTGAAGCCCGGCCGCGCGGCCGCGGCGCTCACCGCGGCGAAATCCACGCCCGCCCGAGCGAACAGGGCGCGGCTCGCCTCCGCGGACAGCCAGCCTTCGATGGCGGCTCGCCCGGCGTTGTCATCGGGCGCCGCCCGCACCAGCTGCGGCCCGGTGCGGCCGTTCACCACCACGTTCCAACCGTACCCCGCCGCTCCCGTATCGTGGATCAACAGCACGCCGGCGGCCCCATGCCGTGCCGCCTCCTCCAGCTTGTAGGTCCAGCGCCCGTAATAGGTTTCCGAATTGCCCTTGAAGACGCGCGGATCCTTCGATCCGTAGCCCGGATCGTTGACCAGCACCACCACCGTCTTGCCATGCACGTCGACTCCGGCGTAGTCGTTCCACTCGAATTCCGGCGCGACGATTCCGTAGCCGACGAACACCAGATCGCTTTGCTGCACCGCCGCGTCCGGCGCCACCCGCTGGGTCCAGATCACCATGTCCTTGGCGTAAGCCAGTGGCTGCGCGCTGCCGCGGCCTGAAATCGTCAAACTGGCGTCATCGCCGGCGCGAATCTCGACCAGCGGGACCTGCTGCAGGAAACTGTCGCCGTTACCCGGTTTCAGCCCCAGTTTCTTGAACTGCTCGACCAGAAACGCGACGGTTTTGTCTTCCCCCGGCGTGCCGGGTTTGCGTCCCTCGAACTCATCCGATGCCAGCACCCGGATTGCGTTGCGAAACCCGGTTTCATCGATATCGGCGGACGGCGGCACGGCCCGCTGACCCAAACAGGCCGCCAGCAATCCCACGGCGCTGCAAATCCACGCAGCGCGAACCCCCGGCTTTCGCATGGTTTCCCTCCTGGCCGTCAGCCGCGACGAGGCCAGTAGAGCATGACCACCACGGCCAGGCTCAGTAGGGTGGCCGCATGGGCCCAGGTGCGCCACGACCGCTCCTTGGCCTGGCCGACGAAACTCCCGGCGCTGGCCGCGGTCAGAACACCGAACGCCAGCAGGCTCACGACGAGCTGGGGCATTTCGCGCGACAGGTCAGGGTGCTCGCCCGCCAAGATGCAGAACACGATCAAGACGGCGCCGAGCCCGAAAGTGATCGACGCGGCGGATCCCATGACGATCCCGATCAATACCGTGAACGGACGCATATCCTCGGGCTCATATACACTTGGGCAAACGGCATTGGCTTAAGGTTGGCCTCGAACGAATCGGGGATGGAAGTTTACAGGAGAATGGGTACGGTGATGACTAATAGGCCTTGGGTCAAACGCTCGCGCTGGATAACCGGTATCGCCGTGATCGCGGGTGCCGTCGGGCTGGCGGCTCTCTTGGGCGCGGCCATGACGCCGCCTGCCGCCGTGCCGGCTACCGCAGCCGCCCTGTCCCCGACCGACCAGGAGAACTACGTCGCCCGGCGCGTGGCGGACATCATTGCGCGCGAACATTACCGCCGCGCGCCGCTCGACGACCGGTTGTCGAGCCTGATCCTGGACCGCTACCTCGACGCCGTCGACGGCGGCAGAAGCTATTTCTACGCCAGCGATATCGCGGAATTCGAGAAATACCGGTACGAGCTCGACGACGCCATCAAGGCGGGCGACGTGGAGCCGGCGTTCGTCATTTTCCGCCGCTACCAGCAGCGCAGCCGCGAGCGCATGAGCTACGCGATCGAACTGCTGGCCAAGAAACCGGATTTCGACGTGGACGAGGCCTTCAACTTCGACCGTGAAAAAGAGCCCTGGCCGGCGAATGCCGCCGAGATGAACGAGCTGTGGCGCAAACGCGTGAAGAACGATGCCCTGTCGCTCATCACCGCGGGCAAACAATGGCCCGAGGCGGCCGATATTCTGCGCAAGCGCTACGAGCACGTTGCCAAGCGCATGGACCAGAGCAAACCGGACGACGTGTTCGAGGCCTTCATGAACGCGTTCGTCCTGTCGCTCGATCCGCATTCGAATTATTTCTCGGCGCGCAATTCCGAGGAATACAACATTCAGATGAGCTTGAGCTACGAGGGCATCGGCGCCTCGCTGCAGCTGACCGACGACTACGTCACCGTGATCGACGTGATCGCCGGGGGACCCGCGGCCACCAGCGGCAAGCTGTCGGCCAACGACCGCATCACGGCCGTCGGCGAGGGCAAGTCGGGCGAACTGGTCGACGTGATCGGATGGCGCCTGGACGATGTCGTGCAGAAGATCCGCGGCCCGGGCGGCACATTGGTGCGGCTGCAATTGCTGCCCGCCGGCGCCGCGCCCGGGTCCGCCCAGAAAGTCGTGGAATTCACGCGCAATCGCGTCTCGCTCGAAGCGCAGGCTTCGCACAAGGCCATGCGCACCGTGACGCGCAACGGGCACGACGTCAAAGTCGGCATCATCACCGTGCCGAGCTTCTACCAGGACTACGACGCCAGCCGCGCGGGCGCGAAGGATTTCCGCAGCACCACCCGCGACGTGCAGCGGTTGATCACCGAATTGCGCAAGGACGGCATGGACGTGCTCATCATGGACCTGCGCGCCAACGGCGGCGGCTACCTGCCGGAAGCCGAATCGCTGACCGGCTTGTTCATCGACCGCGGTCCCGTCGTGCAGCTGCGCGACACGTCGGGCAGAGTCGAGGTCGACGATGACCCGGACCCGGCGATTTTCTACAACGGCCCCATGCTCGTGCTGGTCGACCGCTTCAGCGCCTCGGCGTCGGAAATTTTTGCCGCCGCGATCCAGGACTACGGCCGCGGCCTCATCGTCGGGCAGCAGACCTACGGCAAGGGCACGGTGCAGAACGCGCATCCGCTCAACTACACGATCTTCGGGCGCAAACCCGAATTGGGTCAGCTCAACGTGACCATCGGCAAGTACTACCGGATCACCGGCGAGAGCACGCAGGACCGGGGCGTCACGCCCGACATTCTATTGCCCTCGCTGATCGACGCCAATGAAGTCGGCGAGAGTACGCGGGACCGCGCGCTGCCCTGGGATCACATCGATGCGGCCGCGTTCAAGGTCGAAGGCGACTTGAAACCCGTCGCGGCGTCATTGCAGAAGCTGCACGACGACCGCACCGCCAACAGTCCGGATTTCCACTATTTGCACGACGACATCACGGCACTCGAAGCCATGCGCAGCCAGAAGACGCTGTCCTTGAATCTCAAGAGCCGCGAGGCCGAGCGCAAGCGCTTGGAAAGCGACCGCCTCGAGCGCGAGAACACCTGGCGCGCCGCGCACGACGTGAAGCCCGCCAAGACGCTCGAGGAAATCAAGGACGACGCGGCCGCGGGCATCCTGGTGGATGAAACCTCGCAGATCGCAGCCGATCTTGCGGTCATGCCGGCGCACATGCAAAAGCCGGTGCAGGCGCGCCGCGCCGACGCGCACTAGCCCCGGCATGCCCGGGTGCCAGTGTCTCGGCGCCGCGATGTTGGCCGGTTCGAAGCCTGGCTATACCCCGCAACCGGCCGGATTCACGGTGCGCGGGCGCTAGCGCCGCAGCAGGGTATATAGGTCCCAGTAATCCTCGGCCAGCACGTTCCACGCCGCCGGCTGGCCGCGGTTCGCACCGACGGCGGCGGCCGTCGCCGGGACGGGTGCCAGCGAGTCCGCGGTCGGTACGGTGTCGGCCGAGTTTCGATACTCGGAGGTATTGCGCAGCCGCTCCATTTTGAATTTCAGCGTGGCCATGAGTTGCTTTTGGGCGGCCACCGCCTGCAGCGCTTTTTGCACTCGCTGCATGTAATCCTCGCAGTCCGCGCGGCTGCCGAAAGTCATTTCATGCACGCGCCGCGCCACGGCTTCCTTGGCTTTGGCAGCCAGTCCGTAGACATCGACGTTCTCGCACAACAGCTCGGCGTAGCTGATGATGGCAAGATTGATGTTACGGCGCGCGCCCAATGAAATGCCCGGGAAATCCGCGTGCGCCTCGGCGCCGATCGCGCTGCGCTCGGCATGCAGATCGCCGACTCGAGCGTCCGCGTTCACCACGGCCTGGCGCAGACTTTCGAGCGCCTTTTGACGGCGGCGGCGCTCGAAGTAGTGCCAGAAGGCGGTCAGCCGCGTGAGCGCGCTCTGCGCGTTCGCCAACCGTTGCCGCTCGAGGTCCGCGCTCTCGGCCGCCACCCGCAACCGGTCGTCGACGTCGGACAGGCGTGCGCTCTTCGCCGCCTCGCAATCCGTCGTGTGCTTGGCCGTCTCGCGCGTCTCCTGGGCCCGCGTGAGATCGACGGCGAATGCCGACAGCTGCTGGTGACAGGTCTTCCATAGACCGCGCAACTGAAAGAACACCAACGCACTGAATCCGGTGTTCGCGTCGGCGAGCAGCTCTCCCAGTGAGTCCAATTGCTCCTGCACGCGTATGGTGGCCCCTTCCTGTTGTTTCAGGCGGTCGCGCAGCAGGTGAAATTCGTCCTTGAGATCCGCGTAAGCCTTCTTCAAGCCGGCACGATTCTGGAAGAGCTGCATGAGCCGCTCTTCGTCGGCGCTCACGCCGCCGCCGTCCGCGCCGCCCTTGAGAAAACTTAAGCGATCGATCAATTTCCCGCCTCGGCCTCGAATGGATGCGGGCAATCACGCGGGATCTTATCCGCTAGAACTGATGTCCACGCTCGGCACAATATTCAAGCCATTTATTTAACATCATGTTGCGGGTCCAGCGCTGATCCAGTTCACGCTTGAGTCGGGACTGCAGCTTCGCGAGCTGCGGATGGCGCTGGAAACCTCGAAAACTGCGAACTTCGGCAAGCCGCGCATCGTGATACACGCACACCTCCAGATCCGGGTCGCGAAGCGCCTCAGGGTGGGGTCCGAACTCGTACGTCAGCCGAAACACGCTCGTGTAGCGCGACAGCTCGATCGGGGTGAGATGCAGATCACAGTCCGACTCCACCTTCGAGACGGCACTGTCGGTGATCGAGCGCAAATCGCGCACCAGCCACCGCAAGCGGACGAAATTGCTTTCGTACAGCGTCATGAGACTGACAAAGCTGCCGGGCCGAGCCCGCCACGATGTTTCGCACCATTGATCCGCAATCATGTTTGGACTATACCATGCACATGGTACTTGTCAGGGTCTGAGCCGCCGTTCGATGCCGGTGCGGTCGAGAATTCTGCTCGAGATTTCCTCGATGGAACATTCGGTCGCATCGATGACGGGAATGCCGTTGCGCTCGAACAGCGACTCCGCCGCGCGCACCTCGAATGCGACCTGGCGCGCCGACGAGTAGCGGCTGTCGGGGCGTCGTTCGTTGCGAATTTGTTGCAGTCGATCGGGCTTGATGGTGAGGCCGAAGAGCTTCTGCGGAAAGTGATCGAGGGCTTCCGGCAGTTTTCGGGATTCCAGATCGTCTTCGGTCAACGGGTAGTTGGCCGCGAATATCCCGTACTGCATGGCGAGGTACAGACAGGTCGGCGTCTTGCCGGAACGCGACACGCCGACCAATATCACGTCGGCGCGCTCGTAATCGCGCACCACGGAACCGTCGTCGTTCGCCAGGGCGAAGTTCGTCGCGTCGATGCGCATCGCATAGGCATGCGTATCCGCCATGCGGTGTGTCCGACTCGTCAAATGGGAGGATTGCGTCTTGAGTTCGTTTTCGAGCGGTGCTAGGAACGGATCGAAGAAATCAAGGAAGAATCCCGTGCTTCCGCGCACCACGTTGCGCACCGCCTCCTGGACCAAGGTGCTGAACACGATCGGCCGGACCCCTTCCTGTTTTCCCACCAGATCGATCTTGCGGACCGCCTCTATCGCCTTGTCAACGGTGGAGATAAATGGCACAGTCACCTGACGAAACTCAATACCGTCGAACTGCGTCATAAGGCTGTGACCCATCGTTTCCGCAGTGATACCCGTTTGGTCTGATACAAAAAACACAGTTCGTTTAATCACGGTAGCTCCCAGTTGTCGCCGCATCTTCGCCGCGGAAGTGTTTCACTTAACGAATCGTCGGACAAGCAATCAGTTATGAAGCCTTACATCATTCCCTTCGAGAAATTGAAGAACACCGACGTGGAACTCGTCGGCGGCAAGAACGCCTCGATCGGTGAAATGATCTCCGGGTTGGCGAGTCTCGGCGTCTCGGTCCCCGGAGGCTTCGCAACCACTTCCCACGCCTATCGCGACTTTCTCGCCCAGGCGGGTCTCGATGAGCGCATACGCGGCGCACTCGCCACGCTCGATGTCGACGACGTGGAACGGCTTGCCGTCGTCGGCAAGGAAATCCGCGGCTGGATGTTGGCCACCCCGTTCCCGCAGCGTCTGACCGACGAGGTGCTGGCGTCGTGGCGCAAGATGGGTCACGGCAGCGAGTTCGCGGTAGCCGTACGCTCGTCCGCGACGGCCGAGGATCTGCCTGAAGCATCCTTCGCGGGTCAGCAGGAGACGTTTCTGAACGTGCGCGGCGAGGAGCATCTGCTGTCGTGCATGCACGAAGTCTACGCCTCGCTGTTCAACGATCGCGCGATCGCCTACCGCGTCCACAGCAACTTCGATCATAACGCCGTCGCGCTGTCGGTGGGCGTTCAGCACATGGTGCGCAGCGATCTGGGCGCCGCGGGCGTCATGTTCACGCTCGACACGGATTCCGGTTTCCGCGACGTGGTTTTCATCACGTCGGCCTATGGCCTCGGCGAGACCGTGGTCCAGGGTTCAGTCAATCCGGACGAATTCTACGTCTACAAACCGGCATTGCGCGCCGGCAAGCGCGCGGTCCTGCGCAAGAATCTGGGCGGCAAGGCCATCAAAATGGTGTACGCCGACAAGGGTTCCCAGGAGCGCGTGCGCACCGTCGAGGTCGCCGCCGCGGACCGCAACCGCTTCTCCCTCGACGAGGCCGACATCGTCAGCCTGGCGAAGCAGGCACTGATCATCGAAGAGCATTACGGCACGCCGATGGACATCGAGTGGGGCAAAGACGGGGATACCGGCAAGATCTACATCCTGCAGGCGCGCCCCGAGACCGTGCAGAGCCGTGCCGGGCGGACCATCCTGCGCTTCACCCTGAAGGCCCGCTCGAGCCTGGTCATCAGCGGGCGCAGCATCGGTCAGCGCATCGGCGCGGGACCCGCTCGCATCATCAAGGACGTGAAGGAAATGTCGCGCGTGCGCGCGGGCGACGTGCTGGTCGCCGATATGACCGATCCGGATTGGGAGCCGGTGATGAAGCGCGCTTCGGCCATCGTGACCAACCGTGGCGGGCGCACCTGCCATGCGGCCATCATCGCGCGCGAACTCGGCATCCCCGCCGTCGTCGGCTGCGGCACCGCCACCACGGCAATCAAGGAAGGCCAGCCGGTCACGGTCTCCTGCGCCGAGGGCGATACCGGCTACGTCTATGACGGCATGCTGGAATACGACGAACGCAACATCGAACTCGATTCCTTGCCGCCGATTCCGGTCAAGATCATGATGAACGTGGGCAATCCCGACCGGGCGTTCGATTTTGCGGGCATCCCACACAAGGGCGTGGGTCTGGCTCGCCTCGAATTCATCATCAACCGCATGATCGGCGTGCACCCGCGCGCCCTGCTCGAATTCGACAAGCAAAGCGCCGAACTCAAGGACACCATCACCAAGCAAATCGCGGGCTACGCCGACCCGGTGAGCTTCTATGTCGACAAGCTGACCGAGGGCATCGCACAGATCGCCGCCGCCTTCGCTCCCGAGCCCGTCATCGTGCGGCTGTCGGATTTCAAATCGAACGAGTATGCGAATCTGATCGGAGGCAAGAACTACGAACCGCACGAAGAGAATCCCATGCTGGGATTTCGCGGCGCGTCGCGCTACATCGACAAGGTGTTTCGGCCGTGCTTCGAACTCGAGTGCCGGGCGTTGAAACGCGTGCGCGACGACATGGGCCTCACCAACGTGCAGGTCATGGTGCCGTTCGTGCGCACCCTGCTCGAAGCGAAAACCGTCACCGACCTGCTCGCCGACAACGGCCTGAAACGCGGCAGCAACGGACTGAAGCACATCATGATGTGCGAGCTGCCGACCAACGCCCTGCTCGCCGACCGTTACCTCGAATACTTCGACGGCATGTCCATCGGCTCGAACGACATGACGCAGCTGACGCTCGGCCTCGATCGCGATTCGGGCGTGGTCGCCAAGCTGTTCGACGAGCGCGACGACGCGGTGAAGGCGCTGATGGCGCTCGCGATCAAAGCCTGCAAGGCCCAAGGGAAATACGTCGGCATCTGCGGCCAAGGGCCTTCCGATCACCCCGAACTCGCCCGCTGGCTGGTGGAGCAGGGCATCGACAGCGTGTCCCTGAATCCCGACACCGTGGTCGAAACCTGGATGTTCTTGGCCGGCGAGATCCCTGTCTAGGCGCTGCGCGCCGGATTTACGGGGTGGATGCCACCCCGGCCTTGGGCGCTCGCTCCGCGGGCGTTAAAACCGCAGGAAACGTTCGCGGTAGAACTGCAGCTCGCGAATCGACTCGCGCACGTCGTCCATCGCCAGATGGCTGGAGGATTTCTGGAATGCCTGCGCGACTTGCGGCGCCCAGCGCTGCGCGAGTTCCTTGAGCGTGCTCACGTCGAGATTGCGGTAGTGAAAAAAATGTTCGAGCTTGGGCATGAGGCGCGCCAGAAAGCGCCGATCCTGGCAGATGCTGTTGCCGCACATGGGCGAGCGGCCGGGCTCGGCCCAGGCTTCGAGAAATTTGACCGTGGCGCGTTCTGCGTCGGCGGTATCCACGTCGCTGGCCAGCACGCGCGCGGCCAACCCTGAACTTCCGTGCTGTTTGCGGTTCCAATCGTCCATGGCCGCGAGCGTCGTCTCGCTCTGATGGATGGCGATCACCGGGCCCTCGGCCAGCACGGAAAGGTGCTTGTCGGTTACGATGGTCGCGATTTCGATGATGACATCGGATTCCGGCTTCAGACCGGTCATTTCCAAGTCGATCCAAACGAGATTTTCGGGGGATTTCATCATGCCTTTGTGCGGCTGAAAGACATCATGGTAGCAGAGCGAACGACATGAGCGACACGACCGGCAGCGGCGTGGTGCTCGCCAGTTATGGGCGCGGCGTCCTGGTGCAAGTGAGCGACGCCGGTTCCGGCGAGAGCACCTTGCGCTGCTCTCTCAAGGGGCGCAAGCAGCGCATCGTCTGCGGCGATCGGGTGGCCTGGGTCTACGAGCCCGCCAACGACGGCGCCTCCGTGGAGTCGATCGAACCGCGCCGCAATCTCATCGAACGCATCGACTCCCGGGGGCGGCCCGAACCGGTGGCCGCCAACATCGATCGATTGGCCATCGTCGTGGCGCCGGAGCCGGTGCCGGATTGGTTCCTGGTGGACCGCTATTGGGCGGGCGCGGAGCTGAAGGACATCGCGACCATGCTCATCGTCAATAAATCGGACTTGGGGCTCGAGTCCCTCCAGGCCGAGATCGGCACTTACCGCGGCCTGGGACTGCCCTGCGTGGAAATCGCGGCGCATCGGGGCTCGGGCGTGGCCGAGCTGCGCGCCACCCTCGAGGGCAGCGTGACGCTGCTGGTCGGACAGTCGGGGGTGGGCAAGTCCTCCATCGTCAACGCCATCGCGCCCGAGGCCGCGGCGCAGACCTCCGAACTCACCCGCGATGCCGAGGGCCGCCACACCACCACAACCGCCCGCTGGTATCGGCTGAACGCGCAGACCGCCCTGGTCGATGCCCCGGGAGTCCGCGACTTCGCCCCACCGGCGAGCCTGGTACGCGCCGCCGAACGCGGCTTCGTCGAGATCCATGCGCTCGCCGTCGATTGCCGCTTCAACGACTGTCGGCACATGGAAGAACCCGGCTGCGCGGTACGTTCCGCCGTGCTCGCAGGCCGGATCGCCGCGCGCCGCTATGAGAGTTACCGGCGCCTGGTCAGGCTGTACGAGAAACTCACGTCGCCTTGAGGGGTATCCGGCACCGGTCAGCGGGCATCCCGGAGCACCCGCCGCGCCCGAGGCTCACGCTAAGAAACCGCCGTACGGCCTGCCAGGGCATGCGCCAGGGTGCCGCCGTCGACGTACTCGAGTTCGCCGCCCACCGGCACGCCGTGTGCAATACGTGACACCTTGAGCCCGAGACGCAGCGCGAGTTCGCCCAGATAGTGCGCGGTGGCCTCGCCCTCGACGGTCGGGTTGGTGGCGAGAATGACTTCACGCACTTCGCCCTCGGCGAGCAGGCGCTCGAATTCGTCCAAGCCGAGTTCGGCCGGCCCGACCCCGTCGAGCGGCGACAAGTGACCCATGAGCACGAAGTAGCGGCCACGAAAGCCGCCGGACTGCTCGATGGCAACGACATCGGCCGGCGACTCGACGACGCACAACTGCGCCACGTCGCGTTGCGTCGAAGCGCAGGTCACGCACAGCTCGCTCTCGGTCAACATGCGGCAGCGTTTGCAATGGCCGACGTTGCTGAGCGCCTCGGCCAACGATTGGGCGAGCACCCGACCCCCGTTGCGATCGCGCTCCAGCAGATAGAACGCCATGCGCTGCGCCGATTTCGGTCCGACGCCGGGCAAGCATCGCAGCGACTCGATCAGGCGGCCGAGAGTGGGCGTGTACTTCATCGGTGCGGGTCGGCGTTCAGAAAGGCAGCTTCATGCCGGGCGGAAGGTTGAGGCCCGACATCAGGCCCGCATATTTTTCCTGGCTGCGCGCCGCGAGCTTGTGGACCGCGTCGTTGATGGCCGCCACCACCAAGTCCTCGAGCATTTCCTTGTCCTCGCCGAGCAGTTTGGGTTCGATCGCGATGGATTTCGCCTCATGGTTGCCGTTGAGCACGATCTTGACCATGCCCGCGCCCGCCTCGCCCGCCACTTCCAGATCTGCGAGCTCGGCTTGAGCCTTCTTCATGGTCTCTTGCATCTGCTGCGCCTGGCGCATCAAGTTTCCGAGTCCACCTTTCATCATGCCCCGTTCCTCGTGCTAATTCGTGGGTTTGACCGAAGTCGCGTCGACTTCGGCGCCGAAACGTTCGCGCAGTCCCTTGACGACGGCGTCTTCCTCGAAGGCCGCCGCTGCCCGCAGCGTCCTATCCTGTTCGGCCAGGGCACGCTGCCGTGCCGGCGTGACCAGCGCGGATTCCGTGGCCTCGAAGACCACGCGGATCTCCCGTCCAAAGTAACCGGAGAGGCATTGGATCAGCTTCTCCTCCATCTGCCGCGTGCGGCGATCCGCAGCCGCCTGATCGAGTTGCAACCGCAGCACATCGTTCTCGAACGCGGCCGGCACACAGTTCAACGCGAACTGGCGCGCCATGCCGCTCAAGCTGGCGGCCTCGACCACCGCTGCCCAGTTGCCGGCATCGATGCGGGTGAATTTGGCGGCGGCGCCTGCCGCATCCGCCGGCGCGCGACTCACGGTCGCTGCGGCGTTCCCTGCAATATCCCCCGGCGTACGACTCGTGGTCGCTGCCGCGCTCCCAACAGCATCCGCCGGCGCACGACTCACGGTCGTCGCTGCCGCGCTCCCCGCGGCGGGCACGGGCGTGAGCCCCGGCGACGCAGCCGGCGTACTACGCACTGCCGCCACTGCGGCCCCGGCTGCGGGCGCCGCCGAGTGCGCCGCGAGCCGCGCACTGGGCTTGAGCGCAACGCGGCCCGTGCTGCCGGCCGACACCGTCTCGGCGCCGTCCGCGCTCGCGGACTCGGGGCGGAACGCCAACATGCGCAACAGACTCATCTCGAAACCCACCCGGGGTTCCGGCGCCATCGCGAGATCCCGCCGGCCGCCCAGCGCGATCTGGTAGTAAAGCTGGATATCCTCGGGCGACATGGCGCGCGCCAATCGGGTGAGCGCCTCCGGATCGAATTCCTCGTCCTGCTCGGCCACATCGGGGACGATCTGCACGATCGCGATGCGCTGCAGAAAGGCGGCCAGCTCGATCAGTGCCCGATCGTAGTCCGGCGCGTCCCGATCCATATCGCGCACCTGCGCCAGCAACTCCGGACCGTCCTGGCGCGACAACGCCTCGAGTATCCGGGCGATGTGGCCCCGATCGATGGTGCCCAGCATCGACCGCGTATTGGCTTCGTTCAGGGCCCCGCCGCCGAAGGCGATCAGCTGGTCCATCAGGCTCAAGGCATCGCGCATGCTGCCCTCCGCGGCGCGCGCCAGCAGCGCCGCGGCCGCGGGTTCGAACTCGAGATTCTCGGCGGCGGCGATGAATTTCAGACGCTCGCCGATCAGACCCGCCGACAGCCGTTTGAGGCTGAATTGCAGGCACCGCGACAAGACCGTCACCGGCAGCTTCTGCGGATCGGTGGTGGCCAGCAAGAACTTGACGTGCGGCGGCGGTTCCTCGAGCGTTTTCAGCAGCGCGTTGAANNAGCATGTGCACCTCGTCGATGAGGTACACCTTGTAGCGTCCGCGGCTCGGTGCGTACTGCACGTTGTCGAGCAGTTCACGCGTGTCATCGACCTTGGTGCGCGAGGCCGCATCCACTTCGATGAGATCGACGAAACGACCCTCGTCGATCTCCCGGCATGCGGCGCACACGCCGCAGGGATTCGCGCTCACGCCGGTTTCGCAGTTCAGCGATTTGGCGAGTATGCGCGCCACCGTGGTTTTGCCGACTCCGCGGGTGCCGGTAAACAAGAAGGCGTGATGGACTTTGCCGCTGTCGAGCGCGTTGC
>PLAH01000015.1 GCA_003134045.1 Gammaproteobacteria bacterium | reverse complement strand
CACCGGCAACAAGCTGGCGCAGAAGGTGAGTGCGTCGGGTGCGCAAATCGGCTTGACTGATGCCGGGCCTCTGACGCTGGGCACGGTGGATGCCAGCGGTAATCTGACTCTCGCTTCCACCGGTACCCTCGATCTCGGTACCTCCACGGTCGGTGGCAACTTGGCCGCCAACAGCGGCAACGGCAATGTCATGCAAGCCGGACCGCTGTCGGTCACCGGTACGACGGGCATCGTCGCCGGCACTGGGAACATTCAATTGGCCAACACCGGCAACAAGCTGGCGCAGGCGGTCAGTGCCACGGGCGCACAGATCGGTTTGGCCGACGCAGGTCCGCTGACTTTGGGCACGGTGGATGCCAGGGGTAATTTGACTCTCGCTTCCACCGGCACCCTCGATCTCGGTACCGCCACCGTCGGAGGAAAGCTGACTGCCGACAGCGGCAACGGCAACGTCACGCAAGCCGGTGTACTGAGCGTGAGCGGCACCACCTCGATCACGGCGGGCACGGGAAGGATTGAACTGAAAAACTTGCAGAATAACTTTCAGGCCCTGTTGACCGCCACGGGCAGCGCCGTAGACATAGGCGGTGAAATTCCTCTGAATGGTTCGGCCCGAAACGCAGTTGCGCAACTCGAGTCGTCGAATCTTGCGTCGAACGCAGGCATGGAATCCGGTGGCTTGAGTCTATCGTCGCCGACATTCAACGCAGTACCCAGCGCTGGCTCTGACGCGTCTCTCCCGCAGGATTCGAGAAGAGAGGACGAGACGAATGTCAGCCTGAATATTGGTGCGGCCGGCCCGGCATTGAAAATTGTGAATGGCGGCGTGCGGCTTCCGGATCACATGGTGAAAGTCTATGAATAATCGCTGTTCCGTTTTTTCTACTGAACGAACGCCGACACGCATCAGGAGCCGACGAGCGATGGGATTGCTGCTCGCCATCGTCGCGCCGCTGGCGTTTGCCGCTCCGCCGCCCCCCGACGCGGGCTCGATTTTGCAGCAAGTGCAGCCGGTCACTCCGCCGCCGACCCCTTCTTCGGAAACGGGCCTGACGATCGAACGAGAAGGGGTGAGCAACCTGCCGCAGACCGCGCCTTTTCTGGTGAGTTCCATTCAGATCGTTGGCAATACGCTATTCGATACGCCGACCTTGCATGCACTCGTCGCGGACGCTGAAGGACAAAGCCTCACGCTGCTTCAGCTGCATGAACGAGTGATTCGACTTACCCGCTACTACCAACGCCATGGATATCCCCTCGCGCGCGCCATCATTCCGCAGCAGCTCATCCAAGCCGGCAGCGTGCGTATCGAGATCATCGAGGCGCGCTACGGCAGGGTTCTCTTGGACAATGGCAGCCGCGTACATGATCCCGTTCTCCTGGCGACGCTGTCTCCCCTGCAAAGTGGGCAAACCATCAGTCAAGGCCCATTGGATCATTCGCTGTTGTTGCTCTCGGATGTGCCGGGAGTCATCGTGAACGCGACGTTGAAACCGGGCGAGGCCGTTGGTACGTCGGATCTGGTGGTCGGCACGGCGCCTACTCCCACCGTGAATGGGAACATCACCCTGGACAATTTCGGCGACCGCTTCACCGGCGGAGCGCGGCTCGGCGGAACCGTGAATCTCGTCGATCCCTTGCACCATGGCGATACGTTGAGCCTGAGCGGCTTGAGTTCCGGCAGTGATATGGACTACGGGCGCGTTGCCTATGACTCGTTGTTGAACGGCGAGGGCACCCGCGTCGGTGTTTCCTATTCGGCGTTGCGTTACAAGCTGGGCGATCCGCTATCAGCTCTTGATGCGCATGGCACCGCAGAAGTGGAAAGCCTGTGGGCGAAGCAACCGCTCATACGCAGCGCGGACGTGAACCTCTATGGTCAGATTCAATATGATCACCTGCAGCTGGATGATCACATCGACGCGACCGGAATCAAGACGGACCGGAGCTTGGACAATGGCACGGTGAGTCTGATCGGGGATGCGCGCGATGCATGGCTCAGGGGCGGCGTCACCTCCTGGACTACGAGCCTTACGTCGGGGCAGGTGGGCTTTGATAACGCCGCCGCGCAATTGGCCGATGCGGCCAGCGTGCGCACCGAAGGCCATTACTTGAAATGGAACGCGAACTTCTACCGTCTGCAGAACGTGACTGCGGCGAATACTTTGTATGTCGCCTTGTCCGGTCAGTGGGCGAACGCGAATCTCGATTCGTCTCAGAAAATGCTGGCCGGCGGCCCGTATACGGTGCGTGCCTATGATATGGACGCAATTGCCGGCGACACCGGGTATCAGGAGACTGTCGAGT
Source organism: Gammaproteobacteria bacterium (assembly GCA_003134045.1). Taxonomy (GTDB): domain Bacteria; phylum Pseudomonadota; class Gammaproteobacteria; order Steroidobacterales; family Steroidobacteraceae; genus Bog-1198. The sequence continues at coordinate 26,910 of PLAH01000015.1, read as the reverse complement.
TCCGACACGAACTCGGCATAGCCTGGCAAGGGCGCTGGCAGGCGCTCGCGTTCCTGGACAGCGCGCAGGTCACAGTCGACAAAAACCAGGTCGTGGCGGGGAAGAATACCGCCACCTTGAGCGGCGTCGGGGTGGGACTGAACTGGGCGGGACCTTATTCGCTGAGCGCGAAGACGTACATTGCCGCTCGTATCGGCCCAACCCCTGTGCTGGTGCAGGATCCCTCATCGGTGCGTGCGTGGTTCGAATTCAGCAAGGGATTTTGAAGCGATCAACGACTCCGCCTCGCTGTTGCCTCTACCGGGGAACGACCACTAAAGGTCTCGAGGAGCCTGCCGATACTCTCTTTGTTAAGTTCCTTCTTGAACATTAGAGGCAGATGATAATGCAAATCAACAGCGTTTCCACGGTAGCGCCCGCCGTTGCAAGCAAGTCGGGCACCGCCGCCACGAGTTCCACCAAATCTACGTCTACCACGAGCACGCCCACCACCGCCGGCGCCCCGACAACCGCGAACGCGTCATCTACCGTCGGCAAATCGACGACCTCAACGTCCCAGACGGCATCTAGTACATCGACAGCGTCGAAGTCTGGGTCGGGGCATCCCTCCGCACCGCCTCAGTCTGAGGCTTCTGCGGTAAGCACGGCGACTTCGACCTTAGAGAGTTCGACCTATTCGACTAGCGTCGGCGGCAAGAGCTATTCGGCGAACATTTCGCAGGCCAATGGAACGTACACGCTCTCGGTTCCAAATCTGCCAGGCGCCAGTGTGAGTGGATCGAGTCTCAGTGCGGCTGAAAGCGCCCTAAGTGTCAAAATCGATACTCTGGTCTGAGGCGCGAGCATACGAAGAAGCGAAACTCACAACCGGTGGCGTTGACGACATGGTGTCCGCGCCCGGGGCAAAGCGCCATTCCGTCGCGGAAATCCTGCGTCGTGATGTCACTCTCAAAGCGGCCGAAATGCAGGAGCAACGACCGTGGGGTCCGGTTACCTCTGGCGCATTCGGGTGCCGAGACGCACAGACATTTCGATCTCTTCTGGTGCAAGCTGGAGCGGGAAGTAGGCACCAGATACATGTGCTGCATGGAGGCTCGCACCTTCCAATCGGCAGCTGCGCAGGTCGAGCCCGCGCAGATCGGCTTGGCGAAAGTAGCAGTCGGAAAAATCGATATTGGCGACGTCCACGCCGCGCAGATCGATGCCGCGAAAGTCGCACCCGCGAAGGTCGCTCGTCTCACCGGCCTTACTGCGCCGATTGAACTCCTCGCTGCCACCTTCGCGCAGTAGCAAGTACAGGGGATCGGCTGATTTGCGTGGTTTTCCGGCAGACATGGGTAACTCATCGGCGCAGCAGCGGAATTCTTGACATCTAATTGGGGGGCTACGGCTAAATTGAGCCGAACACAGGCCTCATTCAGCGAGGGAATGGATTTCGAACGGTCCACAGTGACATTCATATCAAGTCCGACGACTGAGGCGCTGCAGTTCTTCACGTGGAGGCGTGATGCATCTTACTCGGCTGACGCGCGATAACGGGCCAGCACTTCGCCCAGCCATACATTGGCCGTCACGACTGGACCGCTGTTGCACCTGATCGCATACGCCTCGCCGCTCAGACTACTCCGGGTTGCGGCCTGTTCGATAAAATCGACGGCCGTCTCGATACGATTCGTCGCCGCCAAAACGTCGTACTTGCGACGTAGATGCGCCTGCGCTTGTTTTGAGTCATACCATCTGCCATTGCGATAGAACTGGCAGCCCGATCGTTCGATGAACCCAAGCAGATAGTCGATCTCGATCTGCGCAATCGCCGGTGGCGCGGCACGCACCATAGGCAGACAGCTCAGTGCGAAGAAAAGGCCCAAAACCAAGGCCGGTCGCTTCATAATTCCCTGCCAAGCGGCAACAAGGACAAGAATCTGACTTTCAGTCTTTGCCATCCGCTGCGCGCGGGCTCGCGGGTGTACTCGACGCCGTGGCCGTCCTCCTCGGTGCGCCACACCAGGCGGGATGGATTTCCAGGGGCGCCGATCGAACTCAACGCCGGGATGTAGCAATTGTCAGGCTTGACCATTGCGTCGAAGCGCAGCGCCATCTGTTGCGCGAGCTCCGCGCTCTCAATGATCAAACCGATTTCGGTATTGATCCGTTTCGAACGCTGATCGAAGTTCATGGAACCGATGAACACCTTCCGGCGATCGAAAACGTACAATTTGGCATGCAGCGCGTAGTTACCGAAGCGTGAAACCGACGCCGTCTGACCGCTGCCCCGGACATTCCCCAGAAGCGAGCGGATCTCGTATAGCTCGACGCCATCCTTTAGCAGCGGTGCCCGAAGATGATCGTAGCCCGACTGTGCCGCAATTTCAGGGGTTGACTCGAGCGAGTTGGTGAGAACGCGCACGCGCACCTGGCGTTGGCGCAAATCTTTCAGCAACGTCAGTTGATCGGCGGCAGGTATGAAGTATGGTGTGACAAGCAGGAGTTCAGAACGCACCTCGCGTACCGAATCGACCACAGGGCGCGAGATCAACCGCCCCGGCGACGCGCCGCTAGCTACTTGTTTCTTGTCGGGACTGTCGTAGACCACTTGCGCGTGCGCCCACACCAGGGGCAGGCTACCGGAGATGATTCCGGCAAACGGCTCGCCGGTCGCGAGCAGCGACGAGTAGTCGATTCCAGTCGATTTTGCCGACTGCGCTGGCGATTCGTGACTTGCGCGCTCGTGTTCGGTACGAGCCATAACGACAGTGGCCGGCTGGACGGCGCGCCCCAAAGCTTGCGCCGGAACCGCCAAGGCGCTGTTCCAGAACTCATCGAACGTTCCGGAGAGTTGCGCGACAATCGGGCCGGCGGTAAAGACATCTTCATCCGCGAACTGAGACTCGGGGTCAACCTGAAAATATTGATTGCCAATGTTACGGCCGCCGATGAGCGCCAGCGCGTTATCGACCACCAGCAATTTATTGTGCATTCGGTAGTCAAGCCGCGGCACGTTGAAGAGGAACTCCAATTGTCGTAGCGGCCGCCAGTGTCCACGATACGAGGTCGGATTGAAAATTCGCACCTCGACGGACCGACTGACCAATAGCCGCAGGATCTGCTCATCGCCGGCGACCGTGTCCCCGTCATCGACGAGCACGCGTATGCGCACGCCGCGATCTGCCGCATTGCGCAGCCTGTCGGTCAGCATGCGACCCGTCTCGTCACCCCGAAAGATATAGTATTGAAGGTCCAAAGTTCGTTGAGCGGCATCAATCATCTGTAGTCGGGCCCGGAATCCGTCCACGCCGGCGCTGATGACGCGAAATGCCGAGTACTCGCCATGTTCGTGCGCCGCGCCGGCAAATTGTCGACCAAGGCGAGTGTCCTCGGGGTGGGCGAGCGCCACAGACGCGACCTTGGGATAATCCGCACCGGGCGGTCGCCCTGCACAACCCAATAGGGCAGCGCAGACGAGCAACGCAACGCTACAGTGGGTAGCGCTCTGAAGCGGGGCGCATCGGCGGGAAATCGTCGCAATCCAGAGAATGAGCACGTAGTAATCCGGCAGTGATTGAAACGGCCCATTATGCACTCGGCATTACGATCCCTCCATCGCGCGGAAGACATAGCCACGTGCATTGCGGGACAGCCGTCACGTCACAAAATGCTGACCGAGGCACCGAGGAAGATCAAGGTCATTCAATTGGCGACGATCTTGATGAGTAGCGCCGTGTCGATATTTGCTCTCGCTCATCGATTTATCGAGTCCGTTGGACAATGGGCGAATTGTGGGCTACGACAACGCCCACGGACAGCATCACCGGCACTATTTTGGACGTGTGGATTGTGTGGAGTTTGGCGCCGCTCTAGGTCCGGACACCGCGCCTAGGGGCGCGGGTCGGCGGGCCCGCTTTTCGTACGCCGCCACGACGCCATGCTCTCGAACACGCCATCGCGCCGGATCAATGCATGGAACAGCGCCGCGCCGAAGTGCAGCAGGATGGTCGCGAAGAGCAGCAACGCCAGGGCCGTGTGCAGCCGCCGCAGCCAGGCATAGGTCAGGGGATCCTGCGGTACGATCGGTGGCAGGTGCAGCCCGCCCCAGAAGACGATCGGATACGGGGCCGCGGACAGCATCGCCCAGCCTACGAGCGGCAAGATCAGCATGAGTGCATAGAGCAGGTAGTGCGAGCCCACGGCGGCAATGCGCTGCAGCGTCGGAACGCTGGGCGGCAGTGGCGGCGGCGGATTCACCAACCGATTGATGAGCCGCACCAGGGCCAAAAGGAGAATGGCGATGCCCAGCGGCCGATGAATCGACACGAGGATCTCATANNCGATACCGATGAACAGCATGGTCACGATCATCACGGCCATCGACCAATGGAGCCACCGAGACGCGGCCGGAAAACGCTCGGGACCGGTCATGGCGTCACCACGCGCTGCGCGTCGCGCGGCGTGATGGCACTCGGGGGCTTCAGCGCGGTCTCGCCCGAGCGCAGGGTGAACGAGCGCGCATAGACGGAGGAACGCGCACTCAGCAATGGATCGTCCGACGCCTCGATGCCGGGCGGCAACACCAGGGGATCGAAATTGATCGAGCCGCACGGACCATTGTCTTCGCTGGATACCTGATCGATGGTCACGGTGCCCGCATCGACGCGCTGCCGATCTTCTGGCCAGGGCAGCGTGGCATCGGCCGTCGGATCCTGCGGCCGGCCGAGAGTGATGACGAGCCGCCACCGCAGCGGATGTTCGTGCACCTGCACGATGAGGTCGTCGAACAATCGATTCTTTTTCGGCGGCGCGGCCGAGTCATCATCCGGCGAACTGGCCTGAACCACCGCCGGCTGCAAGGGAACGACAGCCCAGCGAACGGGAACACGGGTTCCCGCGGCGTTGACCAGGAGAAAGGTATTGAGACTGTTGAAGGTGTCGCCGGCAAACCCGGCGGCGGGCGGATGCATACCGATGAGGCCGAACGCGCGGGCGGTTTCCGGATGCCGTGACAGGAACGCCGTCATGGCGGCCGGATCCGGCTTGCCGCTGGCCGGGTCAGGCTTCGAGGCGACGAGCTGTTGATAGAATGCTGCGGCCGTATTCACCACGAACACGGGGATGTCGTTCATGCCGGTCCGCCATTCCGCGCCGTCGGACGGCATGAATCTCAAGGCCATGCTGCGCACGGGCACGGATGCGTCGCTCTGAAAGGGCAGGCCGCTCGCCAACGCGACGCGGCCGATGAGGGGTACGCGACCCGGCGCGAACACCGCGGCTTTGGACCAGGGCACCGCTGCGCCGCTGCTGTCGAACCACCCCGCGATGCACATCCCCTTCGCATGAGCGCGGCGAAAGCCGGGATGGTCGCCGATTCCCGCTTGGATGGCCGCGACCATCTTCGTCTGTGTCAGCCGCGCCGGCGAGAGCCACCCGCCGGCATAGGCGAACGCGGCAATGACGGCCAGCAACGCCACGCCGATCAAGGCGAGCCTCGACAATGTCTGGGCTACGGTGAGCGGACGAATCTCATTCATTTTTTTTACTCAGTCAGGGACGAACATTCGAACGGCAGCGGCACCCATCTACGTCGTTGATCACGGCGCTCCAGAATAGCGCAGATCCGATTCTATGCCACACGCTTCGTATCAAGGCGTTTTGATCCTTCCTATCCGCCGACCGTCGGGCATCAACGGCCGCCCTTTGACCAGACCCATATTTATGGGTGATGATGATGTTGGTCAGTTGGCAATTGGACTCCCTAATCAATGAGTACCACAAAAACCACGTTGGAAATGCCCGAGACTTTGTTTCGGAGGGCTAAGGCCACTGCTGCGAGCCGTGGCCAGACTCTCAAGCAATTTGTAACCGGCGCTCCCTATTGCGCGCGATCATGCACTCTGATTGGCGGCACCGTCACGGAATCACTTGCGCGCTGCACGCCGTCTGTCCCTTCTGCGGCGGAGTGGTTGCAATGACCGGCGTACTGCCGGCCGTGGTGACGGCCACATTCTCCTGCACCTCGAAGGGCGGATTGGGCGCCGCCGGCGTGCTGGTTACGTCGGTAAAGGTTCCTGTCATGTGCCGCAGGGTGATACCGAGGCTGCTCGACTGAATGTTCACATTGCTTAGTGTGACATTGTGTATGCAGGATTCCGGCAAACCCTCGATGAAGCTTTGTACGGTTCCGTTGAGCGCGCCGCTCGCGCCGGTCGCCACGACGTTTTTGATGATAATATCGTGAACATAGGGTGTGGTCGTCGTGATCGGCTGCGCCGTTTGGTACGGTGGTTCGGTGGGGCCTCCGAGGTTCGGATAGTAGTCGTTGATGGAGATCGGCACGGCCACGCCGGTCATCACGATGTCCTCGAAAGTGATCGCATAAATCTGGCTGCCGCGATCGCGCGCGGTCTTGATCCTGAAACCCCATCCGGTTTGGGTGTACTGCACGTTCTGGATGATGACGTTGTTAACCCCGTTGGATGCCTCGCTGCCGATTGATATGCCATGCCCCTCCCCGGCGGTGATGTTGGAGACCTGAACCTGCGAGGTGGCCATTTGTGGTATGCCGCTCTGCTTCGGGTCTGTCGGATCGATGGGCAATCCGGACTTGATTGCTATGTTGTCGTCGCCGACGCTGATATTGAGATCGGACAGCGTGACGTTCGTCGAGCCGACGAGATCGATTCCGTCGGTGTTCGGCGAATCACCGGGTGCGTTGACCGTCACGCCGGACTCTGTGATGACATCGCTGAAGCGCAGTGCCTGAGTCCACATTGGCGAGTTCTGAAGCGTGACGCCGGTGATCGTGATGTGGTCGCATTGGTAGAATTCGAGCAGCCAGGGGCGTATGGAGGTCGGCATTCCGGGGGCCAGCGCCCACCAGCTTGGGCCGCCGTTCGGCTGCAGTTGGTTGCCGGCACCGTCGATCACGCCGGCGCCGATGATGCCGACGTCGGTGGCATCCACGGCCGAGATGAGCGCCTCGTTCGGCTGGTACACCCAGTTGATGTAGGCCCCCACAAAGCGGCTGTGATCGTTGGTGCCCTGCAGGGTGACGCCGTTGTCGATCTGCAGATGCACATGGCTCTTCAGCATGAATGGCCCAGTGAGATAGGTGGCTGCACCGCCGCCGTGGCTGAGCTCGACGGTGCCGCCGCCCTGCGCCGCACAGGCATTGACGGCATTCTGGATCGCCACCGTGTCGTCCGTCGTGCCATTGCCGACGGCCCCGAAGGAGAGTGGATTGCAGATGGGAGTTGAGGAAACCGCCGGGATCAGAACCACGGCAAGCACTACCACATAGCGGTTTGCCGGCAGCTTGATGCTTTGCACTATTTTTGCGCCGTTGAGCGCGAAGGAATAGCCATACAGATTGAACGGCCCGGCCTGGGTGGCGCCGCTCGCCGTGAGCCGATACGCCATGCTCAACACGGTCGACTCTCCGGAGAAGCTCTGCGGCGTATGCCAATCGCTGAGGCCCTGCACGAAGCTGGTGCTGGTGCCGTCAGCGTAGGTCACGATGAAGGTCTGATTGGGCTGATTGGTATGCACGCCCGTGGCGAGCAGCTTCAGGCCGGAATATTGGCCCGCCGGCAGCGGAATGGTCGTGCTGCTCACCGCGTTTGCGGTGCCTGCGACCCCCAGGGCAAAAGTGGCCCCGGCCCAGGTGACCGAGGTGCCCGTCAACGTCTCCGAGTAGGCGTCACCGTAAGTGTCCATGCCGCCGCCGGCCACGGGCGAGCCGGTGTTGACGAGGCCATGCACGTTGCCCACCGCCGACAGACTCACGCTCACCGGTGCCGCGTCCGTGGGCTCAATGGTGGTATTTGCAATTGTCTTGACGTCCGCGCTGCTGGAGTAGCCGCCACTGTCCATACCGCCAGTGCCACACGCGCCAAGTAGCAATACGCCCGCCGCGGCCGCAATTCCGCGGATTTTTGAATATCTGTTCCCCACGAGTTGCTCCCTCCCGAAACCGCCGCTCAACGATGCTTCGCCTCATTGCGCTCCGGAAGCACATATCAGTCAATACGCATAAGCCGCATTCGGCCGTCGTTCGGCGAGCATAAATTCGGTGCCCGTTAAATCCAGATCGGGGGGCGAACAGGGGGGAGACCCGGCAAAGCTGCCGGCCGTGCCCGCGACGTGTGGGCGCTGCCCGCCTGGCAAAGAGCGCTCGATGCGGCGCGTTGAGTCGATGGATAATTTTTTTCCCCGCATGGGGGACAATGCGCGAGAGCTTGACCGCGGCAAGGCGGTCGAGCCCGGCTTTCATCAATGTTGCCCAAATACGATGGCGGCAACTTCTGGCATGAGGGCATGCGTCAGCGCTCTAGGCGTTTGGTGCAGCGCAACTCGCCGGTCTGAGGCGGAGCCTCCGTTAGTGTTTGGCCGCCGAACAGTTCGTGACCATTTCATTCGGTGATGGAACTCATTACTAAGCATTTGCTGCACTAGCGTCGGTGAGCGATGTCGCGGCGGGAAGACCGGACGCGCGCCTTATTTATTTTATTAGCCACTTTCTTTTCAAAACTGAGTATTCGCGCCGGTTAGCTTCTGCAGTAGGGCGCATGGTGCTGCCGACTACGGCCGAATCACGTCGCGACGATATAAGCGACGTGCCCATCGCACCGCGCTGGAGAAATTTCCTTTGCCTACATTCATCGACCTCGCGTTTGCGCGCAAGCGGGCCGACGCTGCGAGATACACATGGTGAGCGGCGACCGTCTGCCGGATGTCTGTCTCGCTCGTTCAAAGGGGCACCGCAGCGCCGCACTGTCGTGTCTCCTGTCCCTCATTCCGATTCTCGGCCATGCCCAAGCGGCTCCTGAAGCCGGAACGCTGCTGCAGCAAATCGAACGCCAACAGCATGTTGACCTGCCGCCAAAGTCCGAACCCCAATTTCTGCCGCCGCCCGTGCTGCAGTCGTTGGGAGGGGAAACTCTGGTCGTCAGCAGCTTTAATTTCGCCGGCAATACTCACCTGACGGCCAAACAACTCGAGCCCATCGTCGCGGGCTTCGTCGGCCACCCATTGAGCTTCGCTGAGCTGCAAAACGCCGCGATCGCGGTAGCAACGGCGTATCGCAAAGCGGGATGGATCGTACGCGCGTATCTGCCGCAGCAGGACGTCACTCGAGGGACGGTGACGATTCAGATTGTTGAAGCCAAATTTGGCGCGGTGCGGATCGAAGGCCAGACGCTGGTGTCGGCCGCGCGAATGGAGCGTATCGTTCAGAATGCCCAGGCGCCGGGAACCGCCGTGAAGGCGGATGCGCTGGACCGCGCATTGCTGCTGATCGGCGATCTGCCCGGCGTGAGTGCGAAAGGACGGCTCGACCAAGGCCAGAACCAAGCAGAAACGGATCTCGTCTTGGCCGTCGCCGATGGTCCCCGCGTGACCGGTGATGTCGATGCCGACAATGGCGGCGCGCGTTCCACCGGACTCGGGCGTGTCATCGCCGACGCCAGCTTCAACAGTCTGTTCGGTCTCGGCGATCGGACCGATACCATGCTGCTGCATAGCTTGGGCAGCGACTACGAGCGAGCCGCCTACTCCCAGCCCATAGGCAGCGGCGGCTGGCGCGTCGGCGTCAATGCGTCACACCTTACCTACAAAGTCGTCACAGCAGAGTTCGCAGCGCTCGCTGCGCGCGGCACCTCGACCACGGCGGGGGTCGAGGCGAACTATCCGCTCTTGCGAGCGCGGCAGGAAAATCTTTACTTTGCGTTCAGTCTTGATAACAGGCGGTTCGACAACAAATCGAGCGGCGACATCACGTCGGCGTATACCGTCCGCTCGGCGAGCCTCGGATTGTACGGCAATCTCTTCGACACCTTCGGCGGCGGCGGCGCCAACAATGCCAGCCTGTCGCTCGAGCAGGGCAACCTGGACCTCGGCGGCTCGCCGAACGAAGGCGACGACGCGCTCACCACGCACACGGCCGGCGCCTTTCACAAACTGCACTTCTCGGCAGCTCGTCAACAGGTGATAACGGATCGCTTCTCGCTCTATGCCGGCCTTTCCGCCCAGACGGCGAACAAGAACCTCGACTCGTCCGAAAAATTCTATCTCGGAGGATCGAGCGGCGTACGTGCCTATCCGGCCAACGAAGGCGGCGGCACCGACGGCGTGATGCTCAATCTGGAGGCGCGCGAACGCCTGCCCCTGAATTTCAGCCTGACCGGCTTTTTCGACATCGGGTCGGTGGAATTCAACAAGAACAACAATTTTACCGGCGCCGCCGAGCCGAACCACGACGAGTTGAAGGGTGTGGGAGTGACGGCGGGCTGGACCGCGGGCATGGGGTTCAGCGTGAAAGCGACGGTGGCGCGCCGCATCGGCAGCAATCCCGATCCCACGAGCACCGGTACCGACCAAGACGGTTCGCTCGATAAGACCCGCTTCTGGCTGCAGGCCAGCGTGCCGTTCTAAAGACCACATGAAGAGAAAAATGTCGCATAGCTCGCCCTCGAACGAACAGCCTTCCCATTCGCCACTGATCACATCCGCTGAGACCCTCCGATGAACGCACACGCCAGCATCAACCGTATTTTCCGAGTGATCTGGAACGAAGCCCTGGGCTCGTGGATTCCAGTGTCCGAGATCACGCGCGGTCGCGGCAGGCGCAACGGCCGCTGCGCGGCGGTGCTGGCACCATTGGTCGTGCTCGGCCTCGGCAGCGGCGTGCCGGTGCACGCTGCCGGCGTGGCCGCAGGAGTCGCGCCTGTCGTCGGCGTTGTCCCCGTGGCGACGGTGCCCTCACCGAATCAACTGCCCACCGGCGGCACAGTGGTTGCGGGCTCCGCCACCATCGCAGCGGGCAGCACGCCTGGCACCTCGGTGCTCAACATCGACCAAAGCACGCAGCGCGCGATCATCGACTGGAAGACCTTCAACTTAGGCAGCGCCGCACAGGTCAATTTCAATCAGATCAACAGCAGTTCTGCCACACTGAACCGCGTGCTCGACAGCAACGCGAGCCAGATCTTTGGCAAGATCACGGCCACCGGCCAAGTGTTCCTGCTCAATGCGAACGGCGTGTACTTCGGCAAGAGCGCGTCGGTCGATGTGGGCAGCCTCGCGGCCACCACCGACAGCATCGGCAATGCCGATTTCATGGCGGGTAAGTCCACGTTCACGCGCGACGGCGCGACCGGCAGCATCGTCAATGACGGCCAACTGCAAGCCGGGCTCGGCGGCTACATCGCCCTGTTGGCGCCGAACGTGCGCAACAATGGCGTCGTCGTCGCTCATCTCGGAACAGTGGCCATGGCGTCCGGCGAGTCGGTCACCCTGAACTTCGACGGCAATCACCTCGTGGGCATCACCGTGAAGCCGTCGACCATCGCGGCGCTGGTCGAGAACAAAGGCGCCGTGCTCGCGCCGGGCGGCCTCATCATTCTGTCGGCACAGGCCGTCGACCACCTCCTGGGTGGGGTCGTCAACAACTCCGGCACGTTGGAAGCCACGGGTCTGTCTACCAAGGGCGGGCGCATCGTGCTCGAGGCGAGCGACCGCATCGACAACAGCGGCACGATCAGCGCCGATAGCGGAACAGACGGCACCGCAGCCGGCAACGTCACCCTTGCGGCGCCCACCATCGACAACAGCGGCACCATCAGTGCGGCGGCCGTCGCGCCATTGGCGACGAGCAAAACCGTTGCGCCCGCAGCGGGCGGCAGCATCCAGCTCAACGCGGCCAGCGTCGTTCAAACAGCCACGGGCACGTTGAATGCCGCCGGAGCGAACGGCGGCAGCATAAAAATTACGGCCACGCAGGACATCACGGTGGCGGGCACACTCTCCGCCGCGGCAATCGATAGCTCCGTCGGCATCGCCGCCGGCGACGGCGTGCCGAGCGGCGCGGCAGACACGGCGGCAGCGGTGGGGCAGGGCGGCAACATCGCGCTCACCGCCGGCCACAACATCACCTTGCAGAACGCACTCGCCGACGTATCCGGCAGTGCGGGCGGCGGTCAGATCGTCGTGCAAGGCGGCGGCCCGCCGTCGGCGCCGCCGCTCGACCCGCCCACCGTGGCGCTGCTGGGCGATACCGAGTTGCGCGGCTCGAGCCGCCGCGGCAAGGGTGGCAGCGTCACCTTGACGGGCGATCGTGTCGGCTTGTTCGATGAGAGCATCATCGATGTCTCGGGCGCGACCGGCGGCGGTGACGTATTCGTAGGCGGTGGGTTTCATGGGAATGACCCGTCCATCGCCAATGCGCAGCAGACGCTGGTGCAGAGTTCTGCCACGATCGATGCAAGCGCTACGCAGACCGGCGACGGCGGTCAGGTAGCCGTCTGGTCGGACGGCCAGACCAGCTTCGCGGGTAGCATCGGCGCACGCGGCGGCGCCACATCGGGCGCGGGCGGCTTCGTCGAGGTCTCCGGCAAGGGGGACCTCGAATTCCTCAGCACCGGTACCGTCGACGCGGGCGCCACGCACGGGGCGGCAGGCACGTTGCTGCTCGATCCGCAGAACATCATAGTCGCCAGCGGCGGGGGTGCAACGCTGTCGGGCGGCCAGTTGACGTTCTCGACGAACCCCTCGACCGACAGTACCATCGACCCCACGACCATCACCGGGCTGACGAACGCCGGCACGTCGGTCACGCTGCAAGCGAACAACGACCTTACCATCAACAGTTCCATCGTCACTACCGCCAGCGGCGCCGCCGGCGCGCTCACGTTCCAGGCCGGCCGCAGCATCGCGGTCAACGCCAGCGTGATTTCGGACAACGCCAACATCACGTTCTCCGCCAACGATGGGGGCGCCAACGCCACCTATCGTGCGGCCGGCAGCGCGAGCTTCACCAACAACAGTGTCATCGACGCAGGCTCCGGCACCGTGTCGATCACGCTGGGCACGCAGGGCGCGTCGGGAGCCATCGAAACCGGGCACGTTGCGGGCGCGAATCTCATCGTCGCGCAGAACGGCCCGACCGGCGGCGCCGTCAATGGGGCCATCGATCTGGGCGAAACCGACCTCACCAGCAACCTGACGATCACCGCGAGTTCAGCGACCAACGTCACCAACGCACTCGGTACGTTGGGCACCGCGGGCAACGTCGTCGTGCGCGGCACCACGAGCATCAACGTCGGCAGCGGCAACGTGACCATCAACGGACCCGACACCAACTTCAGCATCATCGGTCTGCCCGCGGGCAACGTCACGCTGAACGACGCGGGCGCCGTCGAGTTCGCCACCACCAATTTGTCCGGAACGCTCACCGAGACCACGCTCGGACCCATCGCTTCGACCGGCTCGGTGCAGGTGGCCGGCACGACCACGCTCACCGCCAACAACGGCGGCTTCGGCGTCGGCGATCCGTACATCAATCTCAGCAACGCGGCCAATCACTTTGGCGGCGCCGTGACGCTCAGCGTCAACAGCACCGGTGCGACCGGCACCGGCGGTTACGCCACCATCCGAGATTCGGGCGCCATCACGGTCGCCTCATCGAACACCGCTGCGTCTCTGGCGGTCCAAGCGGGCGGTGCGGTGACCACCACCACGGTCGGTGCAGGCTCCTCCGTGGCCGTCACGTCGTCGAGCGGCGTCATCACCCTGGGAGCGACCACGGCGGGAACCTCGCTGTCGGTGACGGGCGCGGGCGCGGTCAGCCTTGGCACGACGATTCTGGGCACGAACCTGACCGTGTCGACCGCGGGCGCGATCACCAATACCGGCACGCTCACGGTGCCGCAGCAGACTATCCTGACAGCCGGCGCGGCCAACAACATCACGCTCGACAACGCGAACAATGACTTCAATTCGGTGCAGATCCTGTCGGCCAACAACGTCACCCTGGTGGACAAGAACGCCATCAATTTCGGTTGGTACTACGGATGGAACGGCTATGGAGCGTACCCGAGCACGATCTCCGGCAACCTGAACGTCACGGCGGGCGGCGACATCAGCCAGACCGGTTACAACAACGGCAATTACGCCGCCATCTCGGTGGGCGGTTCGACCACCTTCACGGCCAATAACGCCAATGCGCCGATCAATCTGTGGATGGGCACCAACAATCCCTTCAATCCGGGCTCCGGCTCAGCCAACAACTTTGCGGGCACGGTGACCTTGGCACGCAACAACACGAACACGGGCTTCTCCACCATTGAGCTGCGCAACGTCAATTCAGGCGCCTCGGTGCTGACCGGCTTGACCTCGGTGGGCACGCTCGCCGGCGTGTACCTGACCTTCGACAATGCGCCGTCCGTCACTCTGCCGGGCATGACGGTCACCGGAAATCTCGAGGTCTATGCCGGCAGCGTGGCGAATACCGCCAGTACGCCGGCCAACATCATCTCGCAGACCGGACCCATCGTGGTGGGCGGCTACACCATCATGGCGGCGGGGTCGACCGGCGATATCGTCATGAGCAATCCGTCGAACGACTTCGCGACCTTCGGCATCGCCAACACCGGCGCGCGCAACCTGACTCTGGTCAATGCGGGTGCCCTGCAGATCTACGCGCCCGGCTATAACGAAGCCATTACCGGCAATATGAGCATCACCACCAACGGCGCCATCACCGACGTGGGGAATTATTTCTCCGTCGGCGGTACGGGGATGTTGAATGCCGGAGCGGCGAATAACATTACCTTGACACAAGGGCGCGATTCCTGGGTCGGTGCGTTGTCGATCACCGGCAATAACGTCAGCATCAATCCCTGGACCAACCTGATCCTCGGCAACTCGACTATCGGCGGAACACTCTCGCTCGTCAGCCAGAACTACGGCTACACCCTGACCCAGTTGGCAGGCAGCGCAGTGAGCATGACGGCGAACGACACGACCACGTTCGGCAATTTCAGCAGCGGCATCACGCTGGCCGAGACCGGCAACGTGTTCGGCCCGCTGTACATCTTCCAGGCCGGCGCCACCAGCATTCGTGAAAACGCTGCGATCACGCAGGCTCAGGGCTGGAGCAACTACAACAACGTCGGCTACAACGTGACTCTCGTCACCTCGAACGACCAAGCCATCACGCTGACCCAGTCCGGCAACTACTTCGGTCCCTTGACCATCACCCAGGTGAACACCGGTTCGTCCAGTCCGGGCGCGGTGTCGGTGACCGAGAACGGCAACAACATCAGCGGCATGACGGAAGGCGGCGCGTGGACGGTGCACGGCACCACCACGCTCAATTCAGGCGGCTACTCGATCAATCTCACCAATCCCGGCAATGTATTCGGCGCTCTGCGCGTGCTCGCCACCACCGGCTCGACCGGCACGACCCCTGTGCCCTCGACCGTGACCATTTATGCCAAGAACGCGACCACCGACGCCATCACCGACGTCGGAGGCACCGGGGCCTGGAGCACAGGCGCCGATGTCGTGAGTCTGGTGGCCTACAGCAGCACCGGCACCGCCGGCGCCGGCAATATCACGCTCACCAACCCAGGCAATCTCCTGGGCGCGCTGTACCTCAAGGGCAACAACGTCACCATCACCGAGAACGCCAACATCACCGATGGGCCCAGCACCATCTGGGACGCCGCGTCGGGCGGTACGGATACCGGCTGGGTAACGACCGGCACCACCAACCTGGTCGTCGCCAACCCGTCGGGCAAGACCATTGCCTTGTCCAATCTCACCGACCTGATCGGGCCGATCGCTCTCGGCACCACTGGGACGGCCGGCACGCTCACCTCGGTGCTCATCACCGACGACGAGAATCTCACCCAGGCCGGTGCCTGGGTAGTCGGCGCCGCGCCGGTGACCCTCGACTCGCGCACCTTCCAGGTGAACCTGCCCAACGTTGCCAACGTGATGGGCAACATCAACATATTGACGAGCAACGGTACGCCGTCGGCCGTGGCCATCACCGAGAACGCAGCGATCACGCAGGGTAGTGCCTGGGGGCTCACCGGCGTGCCGGTCACGCTGATCGCGGAGGGCACCAATCCCGTCACGCTCACCAGCGCCACCAACATCATGGGCAATCTGGCAGTGACTGGCGGTGCGGTCACTATTACCGAGAACGGCAATATCACGCAGGCGGCGGGCGCGGCGGGCGCCTGGACGACCAGCGGCATCACCACGTTGAATCCGACGGCCGGCGCGATCACGCTGACCAATTCGGCCAACGTATTCGGCCCGTTGGCGATACCGAATGCCAGCACGCCCAGCGCGGTGAGCATCACCGCAAATGCCGATATCACGCAGGCGTCGGCCTGGGTGCAAGCCGCGACCCCATTCACGCTTAATTCGGGTTCGAATAACATCTTATTGACCCAGGCGAACAACCAGCTGGGTCCACTGAAACTCACCGGTCAGAACGCCACGATCACCGAGGCCAACAGCGCGGGCATCACCGATACGGGCAGCGGCGGCGGCGCCTGGGCCATTCCCGGTGTCACCACGCTCACCGCCGGCAGCGCCAACCCGATTTCGCTGACGAATGTTGCCAGCGATTTCGGCACGGTCAGCATCGTGTCGGCATCCAGTGCCGTCATCACCGACTTGAACGCCATCAATTTTGCCACCTCGACCATCACCGGCGGCGCCCTCACGGTGTCGGCCGGCGGTGCGATCACGCAGTCAGGCGCCATCACGGCACCGTCCTTGCGCCTCATCGGCACGGGCAACGCCACCCTCACGAACCCTGCCAACAGCGTCAACAGTCTGGCGGCAGGTTTCTCGGGCGGCGATCTATCTTTTACCAACAGCGGTAACTTCGCCGTCGCCGTGGTGGGCGGCACCTCCGGGATCACCATCGGCGACAGCAACGTCACGCTAAAGTCGGTCGGCGGCACGGTGACCGGGCTCGCCAATGTCAACGCCAGCAGCAGCTCATTGACGGTGTCCACAGGCACCGCGCTGTCGCTGCCGCAGCTCAGCATCGCCGGACCGCAAACCTACACCGCGAGCACGGTGAGCGGCTTAGGGATCACGCTCACGACCAACGTGACCAGCACGGCCGCCGGTGCGATTACCTTCTTGAGCCCGGTCACCCTGGCGGCGGACCTCACCGTCCAGTCCGACAATTCGGCGATCAACTTCGCCAGCACGATCGCCGGCGCCACGTTCCAACTCGGTGTCAACGCCGGCACGGGCGCGGCGACTTTTCAAGGCGCGGTCAGCGCGCTGGGCAAGACCACCGACGCGCAGGATGCGCTGTCGCTCGCCTCGGGCGGAGCCACGTTTGCGAGCACCGTGAGCGCCAACAACGGCCTCGCCGTGACCGGGCCCGTGGTCTTTACCAATACCGTGACCCTGGGTGCCGGCAGCGCCGCCTCGGTGTTCACCGGCTTGGTGACGCTCGGCAATGCCGGCGGCATGAATCTGTCCGGCTACAACAACATGAGCTTCGACGGCGGCGTGCTGTTGCAGAACGGGCCGGCGGTGATCACGTCCAATAACTCGGCGCTGATCTTCCAGAACGCGCAGGTCACCGGTCCGTACGCGTTGACGTTGAATTCCGGTTCGGCGGCCCTCACCGGATTGAACCTCATGGGCGCCAACCTGACCAGCCTCACCGTCACGGGTTTGGGTTTGACCATTCCCACGGGCGGCATTTCGATCGCCGGCCCGCAGAACTATACCGCCACCAACGGCAGCAGCATCACGCTCGACGGCAACGTCACCAGCACCGCCGCCGGCACGATTACTTTCTTGAGTCCGGTGAGCGTGGGTGCGAGTTCGAGCATCTCGACCGTCAACTCGCCGGTCGCTTTCGCCGCGACGGTCGATGGCAACAGCAATTTGACCGTCAACTCGGGCAGCAGTACGAGCACCTTCACCGGCGCGGTGGGCGGCGTCGCGCCGCTCGGCAGCGGCACGGGCGCGGCCATCACCCTGCAAAGCGCCGGCACCACCACCTTCGACAGCACCGTAGCAGCGCGTTCCGGACTCACCGCAGCGGGTCCGGTGATCTTCGACGCTAACGTCACGTTGACCGGCCTCACCACGGGCTCCACGTTTGCAGGCCTCGTGACTACCGGCGGTACCGCCGGCAACACCTTCAGCGGATTCGGCGGCATCGCCTTCAACGGCGGCCTGGCGCTGGTCGGCGGACCCGTCACGGTGGCGTCCAATGGCAGCACGCTGAGCTTCATCGGTGCCGTCAGCGGTGCCGAGAGCCTGACGCTGAACGCCCTCGCCGGCGGCGCGGGCACCATCACGGGCCTCAGTCAGATCGGCACGACCTCTACACTGACTGCCCTGACGGTAACGGCGCAGACGCTCAGCCTGCCGGCGACGGGTGTCGCCGTGGCCGGCCCGATGAGCTTCACGGCCGCCGGCGGCATCACGCTCAACGGTGCCGTCGGCAGCGGCAGCGCTCCCGCCACGGGCGCGATCACCTTCACCGGACCGGTTGCCCTTGCCACCGGTCCGATCGCGGTGACCACTAATAATGCGGCCATCACGTTCGCCGGTACGGTGAACGGCGCCGAGGCGCTCAGCGTCAACGCCGGCAGCGGCACCACCACTTTCGCCGCGGCCGTCGGCGGCACGACGCCCCTGACGAGCCTCACCACCGGTGCGAGCGGCGTGACCGCGATCAGCGGCGGCAGCATCCAAACCAGCGGTGCGCAAAGTTACGACGATGCGGTGACGCTCGGCGCGGCCACCACGCTGACCGGCGTCAATGTGCAATTCGCCGGCACGCTGAACGGCGCCTATGCGCTGGCCGTCAACGATTCCGGCACCACGGCATTTTCGGGCGTGGTCGGCGGCATCGCGCCGCTCGTCAGCATCACCACGGATGCGCCCGGCAGCGTGGACGTGAACACTACGGCCATCACCACCAGCGGTGCGCAGACCTATCACGAGAACATGACGCTGGGCGCGAACGCGAGCTTCGGCGGCTTGGGCCTCACTTTTGGCGGGACGGTCGATGGCGCTTACGCCCTCGCGGCCAATGCGGGCAGCGGCGCATTGCAGTTCGTGGGCGCGGTCGGTGCAACCATTCCTCTGACTTCGCTCACGGCGTCCGGCAGCACGGTCGCCGCCGCGAGCGTCACCACCACCGGTGCCCAGAGCTATGTCGGTAACGCCGGCGTTACCCTCAGTGGCACCCTCGGTACTTCCGACAGCAGTGTGACAGTCACGGGGCCCACGACACTGGGCAGCAACGTATCCATCCTGACGACGGGCGGCAACATCACGTTCTCCGGCGCAACCAGCAGCATCAATGGCGATCACAACCTCTCACTCGTGGCCGGCGCCGGCAACGTCGTGCTCGGCGGTGTCGTCGGCGGCACCACGGAACTCGCCGGCGCCGCGATCTCGGGCAACAACCTGACGCTGCCGGACATCTCCACGGTCGGCGATACGAATCAAAGCTACACGGCGTTGAACAATATCACGCTGAACCAGAGCCGCACGTTGAACGCGCCCATCAGCTTCACTGCCGGTGGCTCGTTCATCCTGCTGACAGGCGTCTCGTTGACGGCCTCGAACAATACGCTGTCGATCCAGGCCGCCGACTTGGATCTGCAAGGCACCAGCACCCTGTCCTCGGGCAGCGGCTTGATGACGCTGACCGCAATTCCCGGGAACAATATCGCGCTCGGCGGTTTTGCGACCGGTTACAGCCAGGCCGGTCAGATGACGATCTCGGGCGATGAGCTGTCGCGCATCTCCACGTCAGGCGGCCTCGACCTCGTGACCTCAGGCGCCGGCTGGGTGCAGGTCAACGGCATCACCGCCGGGCAAAGCGGCAACATTCACGGCGCCTTAGGTCTCATCGCCCAGGGAACCGGCAATGTCAGTTTCATCACGGCGCCTTCGGCGTTCAACGCCGTGACGGGCGATGCCGCGGGCGGCACGATCACAGTGGGCGTGAACTTGAGCGCCAACAACTCCGCGATCACCTTCATGACGCCCGTGTCCGTATCCGGCGCCTCGACCATCAGCAGCGCCGGCGGCGCGATCAGCTTCGACAGTACGCTGGCGGTGGTCAACAATCTCACGCTGACGACCACCAACGGGGCACTCACCTTCGGCGGCGCCGTCGGCAGCACCCAGACGCTGACGCTGAACTTGGGCGGCGGTTCGGTGGCCGGTTTGGGCGAATTGCAGAGCTCTCTGACCGGACTCACCGTGAATAGCAGCTCCGGCATCACGCTGCCCGCGTTCACCATCAATGGTCCGCAGGTCTATAACACCGGCGTCATCACCGCCACGGGCAACTTGGGCGGCGTGGGTCTCGCCTTCAACAACGTGGTGAACGTCGCCCCCAGTTCGGGCACGGCGCTGACCATGAACGCCGGCACCGGCACGCTCGGCTTCAGCCATTCGGTGACGTTCAACGCCAACGACATGACATTGACCGCCGACCAGATCAACTTCGCCGCGGCCGTGACCGGTTCGGGCAGCTTGATACTGCAGCCCTCGAGCGCGAACCTCAATGTCGAAGTGGGCAGCAGCGGCGCCCCGATCACCGGCCTCAACCTCACCCACGCCGACATGAGCTGGTTGCCGATCGGCACACTCGCCAGTCTGACCATCGGCAGCGCACTGGGTACCGGTACGCTGGATGTGGGAGGAGCACTCAATGCACCCGGTATCCCGGTCACCCTGAACGGCGGCGGCGGCATCACCCAGAGCGGCGGCTCGGTCATCGCGGGTCCCCTGACGGTATATGCAGCGGGTAACGGGATCACCCTGGCCAACGCCGCCAACGCATTCGGCGCGGTAGGCATCAACGGCACGCCCTCCTCGGTGAGCCTGGCGAACACGCTCGCCATCAATCAACTCGGCACGGCCGCGTGGAATTTAGGCAGCGCCCCGGTCACGCTCAATGCCGGGACGCAAGACATCACTCTCACCAACGTCGGTAACACCTTTGGCACGATCGTACTGAACGGCGGCAACGCCCAGGTGACGGAGGCCGCGGCCACTGACATCGGCGCATCGAGCCTCAGCAAGAATCTCACCGTCATCTCGAGCGGCGCCATCAACTTCAGCGGCGCGCTTGGTGCGAGCGGCAACGTCTCGCTGACCTCGACCGGCACGATCACGCAAGCGGCGCCGCTCACCATCGGCGGCAACCTCGCCGTGGTGACCACGGTCAACGCCGGCGATGTCACGCTCGATAATTCCGGTGCCGCGGCGACCAGCATCGGCAACACGCTGGTGGGCGGCAACTACACCCTCACGGCCTCCAATGAGCCCATATCGCAGGCCGCGGGCGGCACCTTGCAGGTGGCGGGCAACCTCTCCATCACCGGGGCGAGCATCCTTCTCAACGGTGCGGGCAATCTCATCGGCGGTACCACGACTTTGTCGCATAGCAGCGCGGTGGGCACCAATATCCTCGACCAGTCCGGCGTCATCACGCTCGGCAACGATTCCGAACCCGGCAATCTGACCGTCATCAGCGAGGCCAGCAGCCGCACCTTTAGCGGCACCGCGGTGCACGGTGCGGCCATCACACTCAGTAACTCATCGAACAACATCGCGGGCAGTATCTCGGTGAGCGCCAGCCCGCCCGCTATTCAATCCGGCGGCGCCGACGTGCAGACCGGTATCGTGCAAACGCCGGGGACCACGCTCTCGGTGGCCGGCGTTGCCAGCTTCACGGCCGAAGCGTCCGGCGCCGGCAGCGTCGGCATCAACCTGACCAACGCGGGCAACAGCTTCGGTACCTTGCTGCTGAGCGGCAACACGGTCAGCGTGACGAACTCCGCGGCCGGCCTCACCACCTTAGGCGGCGCGCTGGCGACCACCAACCTCACGCTCATCACCGCCGCCGGCGTAGCCCAGACGGGGTCGATACAGACGCCGGCGCTCTCCATCACCTCAGTGGGTGCCGTGACGCTGCCGAACGCCAACAACACCGTCGGCACGCTCGCCGTGGTTTCCGGCGGCAACGCCATCAGCTTTGTAAACTCGACCGACTTGAGCGTTGCCGGCATCAATGCAGGTGGCGCGAACGTCAATTTGACCGTCGGCTCCGCCGGCAGCTTGACGCAGACCGGCGCCTTGCTGAACGTGGGCGCGTTGACCGCGAATGCGGGCGGTGCCGTCACCCTGACGAACAGCGGCAATACCATCGTCTCCCTTGCCGCCTCTTCGGCAGGCACCGGCATGCAGCTATTCGACTCGAACGGCGTGGCGGTGTCAGGCGTTGTGCAGAGCGTGAGCGGCGACGTGATCCTACGTGCAGCAGGCGACCTCACGTTGACCAGCGGTGGCCAACTCGACGCTCTCGCCGGCAATGTGATCGCCTCCACGGAGGGCGCCGGCAACTTCATCAACGATTCCGCGGCTCTGGGTGCTGCCTTGGTCGTGGGCACCGGCGATCGGTGGCTTGTCTATAGCGACACGCCGGACCTCGTCGGCACCGTGCACACGGTCAAGGGCGGCCTGGTGTCAAACTTCCGACATTACAACAGCGCCACTTACACCACGTACGCGCCGGGGTCGGTGAGCGAAAGCGGCGATGGCTTCATCTATGATTTCGCCACACCCACATTGACCGTCGCGGCCACCATCATTGGCGCCGCTTCTCAGGTGTATGGCAATGCGCCCGCCGCGACCCTGGGCTATGCGATCAGTTCGGGTCTGGTGGACAGCGAAGACAATGTCGGCAACGTCATCAGCGGCGGCACGGCGGTCTATAACCACACGCTCGCCAGCCTGGTGAACGCCGGCAGCTACGCCATCAATTACTTGAGCGGCCTGACCTCTAATTACGCGCTCGTGGCATCCACCACCGGAGCGACCTACACCGTGACCCCGGCTGTGTTGACCTATACCGCGAATACCGCGGCGCGTGCCTACGGTGCGGTCAATCCGACGCTCGGCGGCACCCTGACCGGCTATAAACTCAGCGATACCTCCGCAGTGCTCACCGGCACGGCCGCCTGGGCGACCACCGCGGTGGTTGGCAGCGCGGTCGGCACGTATGCCATCAACGGCAGCGGCTATGCGCTCGCGAGCGGGACCAATTACACCTTCGCGCAGGCTCTCGGCAACGCCACCGCGTTCACCATCAACACAGCCGGTCTCACCGTCACCGCGCTCGGCGCCAGCAAAACCTACGACGGCACCACTTACAGCGGCGGCAACGGCGTGACTTACAGCGGTTTCGCCAATGGCGACGGCGCCGGCGCGCTCGGCGGCACTCTCGTCTATGGCGGTAGTGCGCAGGGCGCGCGTAATGCGGGAACCTACGCCATCACACCCTCGGGCCTGACGGACGGCAACTATGCCATCAGTTTCGTCAGCGGCAGCCTGGTCGTCGGCAAGGCCAACGTGACACTGACCACGAGCAACGTCAGCAAAACCTACAACGGCACCTTGGCCGCCTTGGGCACGGCCATCGCGAGCGCGAGCACGCCGCTCTTCGGTGCCGACACCTTGAGCGGTGGAACCTTCGCCTACACCAATGCCAACGCCGGCAGCGGCAACAAAACCGTCACCGTCAGCGGCGTCACCGTGAACGACACCAATGGCGGCGGCAACTACAACGTCAGCTATATCAACAACACCGCCAGCACCATCACTCAAGGNNAGCACCATCACTCCCGCCAGCCTGACGGTCGACGCCGGCAACGTCACCAAGACCTATAACGACACCCTGACCGCCAGCGGCACGGCGGCCGTGGCCTCGGGCACCTTGTTCCACAATGTGAGCAACGGCGGCACGCTCGACTCCCTGAGCGGCGGCAGCTTCGCCTTCACGGATGCGAACGCCGGACTCGGCGATAAGACGGTCACCGCCAGCGGCGTCAGCGTGAGCGACGGCAACGGCGGCGGCAACTACACCGTGACCTACGTCAACAACACCACCAGCACCATCAACCAGGCGCCACTCACCTTCGTTGGCACGATCGCCGAAAGAGCCTACGACGGCACGACGCTCGCCACGCTCTCCGGCGATTCGTTGACCGGGTTCATCGGCAGTCAAACCGTGACCGCGAGCGCGGGCACCGCGAACTTCATCGACAAGAACGCGGGTACGGCCAAGAGCGTGACGATCGGCGGCATCACGCTCGCCAACGGCACCAACGGCGGCCTGGCCTCGAACTACAGCGTCGGCGCGACATCCAGCGCCACCGGCACCATCGATCCGAAGGTGTTGACGGCCAATGCCACGGTCGCGAACAAGGTGTATGACGGCACGACGTCGGCCACCTTGGCGACTTACGGGTTGTCGGGGTTTGTCGGAAACGAAACCGTGGGCGGCGTCAACACCGGCACCGCGACCTTCGCCGACAAGAACGTCGGCAACGACAAGGCGGTCACGATCAGCGGCATTACGCTGGTCAACGGCACCAACGGCGGACTCGCCACCAACTACGTGGTGTCTGCCGCCGGCACCAGCAACGCCAACATCACGCCGGCCACGTTGCATGTCGCGGGCGTCGTGGCGCTCGACACGGTGTATAACGGCACGCTGGCCGCGAATGTCGACACCCAGGGCGCGCTGCTGACGGGCGTCATCGGCTCCGACAACGTGCAAGTGGGCTCCATCACCGGGACGTACCTGACCAAGGATGTGGGCACCGCGAAGCCGATCACGACCAGCGCGTTCCTGCTGACCGGCAGCGCCGCGATCGACTACACGCTGGTGCAGCCGACGGGTCTCACTGCGAACGTCACGCCGCGCAGCCTGACCATCTCAGCCACGGGCGTCGACAAGGTGTATGACACCACCACCGCGGCGACGGTGATTCTCACCGATAACCCGGTGGCGGGCGATGTATTGACGGTCACCTCGACGGATGCCTTCCTCGACAAGAACGCGGGTACGGGTAAGTACATCAGCGTCTCTGGAATCACGCTCGGCGGCGCGAGCGCCGCCGACTACACGGTAATCGGCAGCACCGGCGCCTACGCGAATATCACGCCCGCCACGCTGACGATCGGCGCCATCGCCGCGAACAAGGTCTACGACGCGACGACTGCCGCCTCGGTGACGCTCACCGACACGCCGCTCGGCAACGATGTGGTGACGCTGGTCTACGGCTCGGCTTCGTTCAGCGACAAGAACGTGGGCACGGCTAAAGCCGTGAGCGTCAACGGCATCAGCGCGAGCGGCGCCGCCGCGACCAACTACACGATCAGCACGGTGGCGACCACGACTGCGGACATCACGCCCGCCACCATCACGGAAGTAACCGGCGTCACCGCGGCCAACAAGGTGTACGACGGCAATACGACCGCCACCTTGGTCAGCAGTTCGCTCGGCTTCGTCGGCATGTTTACCGGCGACAATCTGACCGCCACGGCCACCGACGCCGTGTTTAATGACAAAAATGCGGGCGCAGCCAAGACCGTGACCATCGACGGTCTCGTTCTCGGGGGCGCCGACGCCGGCAACTACATTCTGCCGGCGAGCGGGCCGATGACGAGCACGGCCACCATCACGCCGGCGGCGTTGTTGGTGAGCGCGATTGCGCAAAACAAGGTTTACGATGGCACCACCGGCGCTACAGTCAGCCTCAGCGACGACCGCATTTCAGGCGACGCCCTGACCATTACGTCGACCGACGCGTTCTTGAACAAGAACGCCGGGGCGGGCAAGTATGTCAGCGTCTCCGATATCACGCTGAGCGGTTTGGATGCGAGTAACTACACCGCGAACGGCACCACCGCGGCGTTCGCCACCATTACTCGAGCGCCTCTTTTGGTGAGCGGCACCGGCATCAACCGGGTCTACAACGCCACCACCGGCGCCACGGTGACGCTGGCCGAGACCGCGCTCGGCAGCGATGCGGTGAGCGCATCCTATGCGGCTGCCGTTTTCGGCAGCAAAAATGTCGGCAACGGCAAGATCATCGACATCAGCGGCATCACGCTTGCCGGCGCCGACGCCGGCAACTACAGCGCAAACCTCACGGCGACGACCACGGCCGACGTCACGCCCGCCACCTTGTTGGTCGGCGCCATCGGCAGTAACAAGCCCTACGACGCCACGACGGCGGCGACGGTGATTCTGACGGGCGATGGCTTCGCCGGCGACCAGATTGTTCTCTCCCATGCGCCAGCCACCTTCGCGAGTGCGGGTGTGGGCAACGGCAAGCTCATCACGGTCGACGGCATCGAGATGATGGGCGGCGCCGACAGCGGTAACTATGTGTTGGCGCGGAACAGCACCACCACTACGGCCGACATCGAGGTCGTGGTCTCCGAATCCCTGGCAGCCACCTGGTCGCTGCTGCCGATCGTGCCGCAACAGTTAACACCCACGATATTGCCCGCGGCGTTGGCTCCGTCGGTGACCACACCGGCTGTTTCGCAGCTCGATCTAACACTCCCCACCGGCTTCATCGGCGGCACGGCGAGCGCCGCGGCGTATGGCAAGGACGAATACAGCACCGCCAACGCCAACGGCGCGGGTGCGGGCAGTGACGCCGGCGGTCCGACCGGCGTCATGAGCAGTGCTACCGCTCCAAGCGACGGAGCGACGAACGGCGCCGATGGTCAGATCACCGTCGCGCTGATTCAGCCTTCGACATCGCAGAGTCCCGGCACCATATCGGTCTCGGTGCCGGAGGAGATGGTCGCCTCGGGGAAGGGATTCAGCTTTCCGCTGCCGGATTCGCTGGTCGAGGCAGCGGCGGGTGGCAAGTTGCAGATCACGCTGAAGGACGGCAAGCGCCTGCCTTCCTGGCTGCGGTACGACCTCGGTACCAAGAAGCTGTCGGCGGGCGCAATCCAGGCCGGAACCATGCCGATCGAGTTGTTGGTGCGCAGTAGCTCGCAGCGCTGGACCTTGCTGATCAGTGAGCGAGCGAGTCACTGAGGGATATGGCGGGCCAACCCGACCCCCACGCGCGGTTTCAATAAAAGTCGTAAAAACAAAGACTTGCGCCACTCACTGGATCGCGGCGGCGGTTACACCATGCCCCAGTACCGCTTCCACTTCGAGGCGCATTGCGGCTTGGAGGTGCTGCTGCCGAGCGGTGAGCGGATGCGCACCGGGCAGGGCGCGATGCCCGGTTCGCCGACGCT
>PLAH01000057.1 GCA_003134045.1 Gammaproteobacteria bacterium | reverse complement strand
CGCGACCTATGGGAACTATGCTTTAGTGGATGTTGCCGGCATGGCCAATGTAGCGTTGGGGAGCGCGCTGGCGCTTCGCACCGATGTTCAATACACGAAGCACAGCTCGTACACCGGCGATGGATTTAACGATCAGGACACCAAGTCCGCACGTGTCAGCGCGCTCTATGATCCCGGTTCAATCTTTCGGATAGAGCTTGGCGCCGACTATTCGAAGCAAGGCGGCCAAGGTGCAGGGTTCTCTGCCTGTCCCCCAGGCTCAGGTCAGGCAGGACCGGCGCTCGCGATATCCGGTGGCCCTGTATTGATACCGAACTATTGCGCCAATTTTTCGTGGAACCCCTATCACAGCACCCTTCGCGATTCGCACACCGACCTGAGCTTTGTCGACATCGACAACTACGGGATACATGCCGAAGTGGACGTTGATTTGCCGTTTGGAACTCTGACCTACATCCCTGGTTATCGCGACGTCAAACAATCAGCATTGTCGCTCGGCATCTCAACGTTCACATCGCCGCTGGCCGGTGGAGACTACGTCCACGTTGGCAACGATATCGTCGACGACAAGAATCACACGATAACTCAGGAACTACGCCTCGGTTCCCCGAGCGAGTCGACACTGAAGTGGGTCGCCGGTATTTTCTACCTGCACGACGATGTCAAAGACTACCGAGATAGCCTATCCAACCTGCCAATCGAAGGCCCTTTGACGCCCGGCATCCGAGCCTTCGATCAAGGCCGGCAAGCGCTCACCACCGATTCGTATGCCGGATTTACACAGGCAACTTACCCGATCGTCGATGCGGTACGAATCACTGGCGGCCTTCGATACACGAAAGACCGAGAGGAGAGCAGCGGCGTCACCAACGTCATCAACGCCGACGGCAGCATACTTCCGGTCCCTGCTGCTGGCTCACTGTCCTTCGACAAGGTCACGTGGCGCGCCGGCATTGATGCGGACATTGCAGCGCACTCGCTGCTTTTTGGTACGGTGAGCACCGGGTATAAAGCCGGTGGCTTCAACCCCGGCATACAACCGAGCCTCTTTCCCGCGGAGACGATCACCGCTTATGAACTGGGCATCAAGAACGACTTTCTCGACCGCACCCTGCGTCTGAACCTGACCGCGTTCTATTACGACTACAAAAACTACCAGTTTGAGTTTTTCGGCAATATCGACGTGCCGAATCCTGCGGGCGGCGCACCCCTGATAATCCAGCAGACCGTCACAGCGCCGGCTGCAAAGGTAACGGATAAAGGCGTCGAACTGGAAACCGTGTATCGGCCATGGACAGACAGCACTTTGAGCCTCAATGCCTCTTATCTCGACGCCACTTTCAGCGAATTCTCCTACCAGGGTCAAGATTATTCCGGTAATAGCCTGCCGTTCGCGCCGAAAGCCACCGTCTCAGGCGCCATCGAGCAAATCTTCCACCTAGCTTCGGGCGGTCGGTTGGTTGGCCGGTTGAGCTCGTTATACAACTCCCGGCAGTTTGCTTACTTTTACTCCGCACCAGGATCCGTACAGGGCGCCTATACACGTACGGATGCCAGTCTGGCGTATGAGCCTACGAGCAGCAAACTCACCGTGACGGGTTGGGCACGAAACCTCGAGAATGATTACCACATGACCCAATACCTGACACAGTCTCCATTCAACCCTACGGTCGCACTGGTCGGCGCTCCGCGTACCTATGGGGTCACTATCGACGTCAAATTCTGAAAACGCTGGGTTTCACCAACGTTGTGGGAAGCAGTCCATGTCACAGCAACCAGCCACCAGTATGTTTCTCAGAGGTCCCTTCGCTCCGGTGGGACGGGAGATCGATGCGGTCGAACTCCAAGTGGACGGTCAGATACCGCGCGATCTCAATGGAACTCTTTTTCGAGCGGGTCCGAATCCGCAGTTCGAGCCGTTGATCCCCTCGGCTCATCATTGGTTCGATGGAGACGGCATGGTACACGCGTTGACCCTGCAAGAGGGCCGTGCATCGTATAGAAATCGTTGGGTTCACACGGCTGCCTTTCTTGCAGAGCGTCGGCGTGGAACCGCCGCCTACGGCAGTTTTATGAATGGCGGCACTCCGGCCCCGCGAATGACGGGCTTTCCTCCCTTAAAAAATCCAGGCAACACCAACGTGACCGTCTTCGATGGCCGCTTACTCGTATTCTGTGAGGGAGATCTTCCCCACTCCCTTGGCGTTGACACGCTGGAGACGCACGGCCAATACGATTTCCATGGCGACGTGTCTGGTGTCATTACGGCGCACTTTAAAATTGATCCACGCAACGGCGATATGCTGTTCTTCGGTGCGATGGGTCCATCGATCACGTGGTACCGAGCCAGCAACGATGGGCGTTTATTGGAAAGCCATGCATTCTTGACCGGCGTCCCCTGCTTCATCCACGATTTTGCGGTGACCGAGGGTTACGCCATCTTTTTCATCAACCCCTCCATTGTCGACATCGAAGGTGTGTTCGAGGGACGTCCTAGCACAATTTGGAATCCCGAGATTCGAAATCGAATCGCAGTCATGTCGCGCGACACGGGCAAGGTGCAATGGATAGAGCAAGACGAAACGTTCGCGCCGAGTCATTTTCTTAACGCTCATCAAAGTGGCAGGAAAATAATCGTCGATGCGAACCGGGCGCCGACCTTCGGCAATCGAATCGGTCAGCGCAATCCGTTCGAAGTCGCACTACCGTGGCGCTGGGAAATCGACCTTGACAAGGAATCCGTCACGTCGAAGCAAATGGCAGATTTCAACAGCGAATTTCCACGACACAACGAGTCCTTCACGGGCCGCAAGCATCGGTTCGCATACTATGCCGCCACTCGAACCGGCCGGTTTTGCGAGAATTGGCTGTTTGATCATGTGGCGAAACACGATCTGGACACGGGAAATGTCGAATATCAAAACGTCGGAGCCGAGTTGACAAGCCCTGGAGAGCCTCTTTTCGTTCCCCGTGCCAACGGAAAAGCCGAGGACGACGGCTGGGTACTATCGATGTGGTGGGATGAATCCCGCGATTGCAGCGAAATCGTGGTGCAGGATGCCCAGGACTTCGCCGCCAGACCGGTGGCCAGAATAAAGCTCAATCAGCGCGTTCCCATGGGATTTCACGGTAACTGGGTATCGGCCGGCTAAAGATGCCGGGTCGACGCGTGAGCCAACCGTGAGTTCTCCCATGAGCCGCAATCTCGAAATCCGCAGCGCATTGGTCACTCCCAGTGCCAACCAGTTCGTCATTTCAGAAACTTGGCTGGCCCCGCCCAGGGAAAAGGAGGCGCTGGTTCGGCTTGTCGGGTGCGGCATTTGCCACACGGACCTAACGTTTCGGCATCAACCCGCGCCGAATGGGCGCCCCAGAGTACTGGGTCACGAGGGCTCCGGCGTCATTGAAGCGATAGGCCCGGATGTCACCGGCTTTTTACCGGGAGATCACGTCGTACTCACCTTCCTGTCATGCGGACAATGCCGGGGCTGCCTTTCCGGCGTGGAGGCAGCCTGCGAAATGTTCCTGCCGCTCAATTTTGGCGGCTGCCGCCAGGACGGGTCTCACGCCTTGCATGATCACAACGGCCCGATTCACGATCGCTTTTTCGGCCAATCGGCATTTTCCACCTACGCCATCGCGCACGAACGCAATATGGTCCGTGTACCGACGATTGCACCTCTCGAGCTACTTGGCCCCTTTGGCTGCGGCTTCCAGACGGGTGCCGGTGCCGTGATCAACGTCCTGAAGGTCCCTTCCGGGGCCACGGTGGCTGTCTTTGGAGCGGGAGCGGTAGGGCTATGTGCGGTCATGATGGCGCGATACCTGGGGGCGATCACAATTGTCGTGGTCGACGTGAATCCGCAGCGGCTAGAACTGGCGTTGACCCTCGGCGCCACCCACATCATCGATGCTCGTACGGCAGACGTGGTCCATGAAATTCGGCGCATTTGCGGGGCGGGAGTCGACTTTTCCCTGGATACCAGCGGGCACTCCGCGGCGATGCGACAAGCGATCGACGCCCTGGGCTGGCGCGGTGTCTGCGGCCTCGTCGGAGTGACTCCCGGGTCCACCGACGTCGCTTTTGACGCGGGCGACCTGCTGGTCAAGAGCAAATCCATACGGGGAATCGTAGAGGGTGGAAGCGCTCCGGGCTCCTTCATTCCATGGCTCGTCGATCTCTACTTGAAGGGGTCGTTTCCCATCGACCGACTCATCACGCTCTACCCCTTCGAAGAGATCAACCGCGCCGCGGCGGACAGTCTCGACGGTCGCACCATCAAACCCATTCTTGTAATGAGCTAAAGCGGCGCGCTCGCGCGCCATGAAAGAGAGCCAGCATGCCCAATGTCCGATTTTTGATTGATGGAACGCTCGTCGACGGCGAATCGAATATGCCCGTCGTGAATCCGGCCACCGGAGCACCCTTTGCAACCGCGCCCCGTGCGTCCCCAGCCCAAGTCGAAAGGGCGGTGGCAGCGGCTGTGCAGGCTCATCCGGACTGGTCCGGCCGACCATTGGCGGAGCGCCGGGCGGTGCTCCTGCGAATCGCCGATATCATCGACGCGAACCGAGACGAGTTGACCCGGCTGCTCACCATGGAGCAAGGCAAGCCGCTTGCCGAGGCCGGTTTCGAGGTCATGATCTGCGCCATGATGTGCCGGATCGTCGCTGGACTAGACCTGCCCGGCGTGCTCCTCGAGGATAACGACAATCGCCGGGTGGATGCATATCGCCGGTCCCTCGGCGTGGTCGCAGTCATCACCCCGTGGAACGTGCCTCTCGCCATGTTCGCGAACAAGGTGCCCGCGGCATTGTTGGCCGGAAACACGGTGGTTTTGAAGCCCGCCGGCACCACCCCCCTGTCGAGCTTGCGGTTGGGTGAACTCATCGTCGACGCCGTCCCCCCGGGTGTGGTCAATGTCATCGCGGACGCAAACGATCTCGGTGATCTGTTGACGGCTCATCCGAATATTCGCAAGATTTCCTTTACCGGCTCGACTGCCACTGGAAGACGAGTCATGGCGAGCGCGGCGCCCACACTCAAGCGTTTGACCCTGGAACTCGGAGGTAATGATGCCGGTATCGTGCTGGACGACGCGTCTCCGGCAACGGTGGCTCCTCTGATCTTCCAGAGCGCATTCGCCAATAGCGGACAGATCTGTGCCGCAGTCAAGCGACTCTATGTGCATGAGTCGATATATGATGACCTGGTGACCCGGTTGACGGAACTGGCATCCGCAGCAATCGTCGGCGACGGACTGGCAGCCGACACCCAATTCGGTCCTGTCCAAAACAAGGCACAATTCGAGCGAGTAAAGGCTCTCATAGAAGATGGGCGCGCCCACGGTACCGTACTCACGGGCGGCGTTGTGAGCGACTCGGCCGGCTATTTCATTCGCCCTACCATCGTTCGCGATATCACGGACGGCACTCGTCTGGTTGACGAAGAACAGTTCGGTCCGGTGCTGCCGGTCATAAAATTCTCCGATGTGCAAGACGTTATCAGGCGCGTAAATTCATCGGCCTACGGATTGGGCGGCTCTGTCTGGTCGAGCGACCGCCTACGCGCTGCCGAAATCGCCCGTCAATTGGAATGCGGGACGGTTTGGGTAAACAAGCATCTGGATCTGGATCCTCATATTCCCTTCGGGGGCGCCAAGTCTTCGGGCATCGGCGTCGAGTTCGCCGAAGAAGGTTTGCACGAATTCACCCAGTTACAAATTATCAACGTGGCGAAGTGACCGGCGACGGTCGGCGCCTTACGTAGCGGTCAAGGAATCCGCTTTGGGTTTGATGGCCCAATGCGCGATGGACGCAAGGAGCGCCGCGCCGAGAGTGATTGCCCCCAGGATTTGAAACCCCGGAAGGACTCCGCCGGCGGCGTGCGCGGCCGCGGTGATCGCGATGGCACTGAAGAATTGGCCGGCGGCAAAACTGGACTGAAAAATCCCCATACTCCGACCTCGTGCCTCGAACGGGAGATCGCGCATGGACCAGGTCAACAAGGTGGGCAATGCGATTCCACATCCCACCTGATTGACGAACGCGGCTCCTGCCATGAGCCTGAAATCATCCACATGTGAAATAGTTACGAAGCCGACCCCGGCAAGTCCGAACGCCATTGCCAAGATTGTCGCTGGCGGACGGGACGCCAGCACGCGAAAGAGCAGTGTTCCGGCGGCAATGCCCAGGGTGCTCACCGCCATCACGCCACCTATGGCGGCAGGATTGCGAAGGCCCACAGCGTGGAGGGCCATGCCCAGGTCAATCGGCAACGTGAAAAAAATCACAGACGCAAATCCAGATATTGCACATATGCCGATCAGGCGCGGAGTGAGAACGGACCGCCATGAAGTATCGCGCACTGGTTTAAGATTATGAGAAATGTCGGACGAATCGGGTTTGTGTGTAAACAACCATACCAACAAGAACATCAAAAGACTGGAGGAATAGGCGATGAAAGGACCGCGCCACCCCAACCCTCCGAACATGCCTCCCAGCAGACTGAACACGACTGCGGAAATTGCCGCCAAAGCCGTCTGATAAGCCAGCCACTTCTCCCGCTCCGGGCCCTTGAAATAGTCCACGATCATGGTCGTGCTCATGGTGAGAATGACCGCTTCTGTAAGTCCCAGCACAAACCTGGAGACCAAAATCACTACCAAGCTATCCAGTGCCATCGGCGCCACTCCGACGAAACCATACGCCGTCAAAGCGACGAGGAGGAAGCGACGTCTGCCGATCTTATCTCCGACGAATCCGGCGAGCGTAGAGAACAGGGCTATACAAATGGACGGCATCGTCAGCACCAGCGGCGCGAGATAATCCACATGAGGAGTATCGGCGAAATGCTTGAACAAATCCGGCAACACGGGCCCGAGAATTGCGGTTCCCATGACAGCTAGCGTCGACGGAAGCAGAAGTGCCGTTGCAACCAAACCCACCGGCACTCGTCTCATGTCCGCGGCCACGTTTACCCCCTGGGAAACCTATCGTCGAAAGCCGGGAGCCGGGTCTAT
The DNA here is from genome assembly GCA_003134045.1 of Gammaproteobacteria bacterium. Classification (GTDB taxonomy): domain Bacteria; phylum Pseudomonadota; class Gammaproteobacteria; order Steroidobacterales; family Steroidobacteraceae; genus Bog-1198. Next base: position 12,976 of record PLAH01000057.1, on the reverse strand, counting down.
CCCGCTCCAGACCTCCACGGCTGTCTAGTCAGCGACCGTCTCGGCCTTCAGCCTCGGCGCAGGCCGCCCCAATTCTTGAACCTTTCCTGCGTAGAGAGACAGCCAATCTTCGTGTTCACCGGATCCCTCGATTCCGCCCGCATAGGCCGGCAAATTCAGCTCTGGACGGTCCAGCACCGCCGGCAAAGAGCCATTCTCCTCTCTTGCCAGGACCGCGGCGAGCAAACGGCGACGGGTCCGCACAACCATGAGGTCGGCCACAGTGAGATGCTCATGGGTCCGGTCTACGATCGGTCCCATGCTCTCCACGATCGCCTTGTCCTGAATCTGGATGCCCTCGATCCCTGAGAAGCTTGCTTCGCGCTGAACATCGCGGTTGATGAAGTAATCGTTCTCCGCGGCGGGGGAAACTCGCCAGCGGCCGAACCAATCCGTCGTGTTGGGCAACAAAAACTCCCTGGCTCGCTTGGCCACGCCCGGAAGTCTTGACAGTGCCTTATCGAAGAATTTCGGCTGACCGCCCGCGGTCAACCCGCTTGGAAGCATGAACTGCACACACATCGAATGCGTGTCGTCCATCGGAACCCACGCACGGACGATCGGATACTCAACGTCCATCCGGTCCTGTCCCGGCATGGACCAGAATGGAAACAGATACTGCGAGTAGTGCCAATAATTGGGCGAGCTGCCGTAGGGGCGCACATGCCCCTCCATCGTACCCCAATCGGTGTCCACGACCTTGGTGCGGACCCTAGGATCCGTCGTCAGCCACTGGCCGATGAAATCGTCCTTGACGTCGCTTGGTCGATGATTCCCATGATGAAGAAAGCCCAGATGGGAAGGATCGATATCGCCCTCGTAACTTTGCAGCCAATTCGCCTCGCGCATGACCATATCAACCACGAGATTCTCGAAGCCATCGGCCACGATCGCGATATTGGGCAGAGGGGGAGGCTCCTTGCGAGTTCCCATGTAGACCCAAATGACGCCGTTGCGCTCGCGAACGGCATAGGAGTTGAGCTTGATGCGCTTTGGAAAAGCGTGCTCCGGCAGCACGTTGGGCATGTCGACACAGGCGCCCGTGACGTCGTACTTCCATCCATGATAAGCGCATCGTATACCGTTGTTCTCGTTTCGACCGAAAAACAGCGACGCGCAGCGGTGGGCACAGCGATGATCCATTACTCCGACGCGACCGCTCGTGTCGCGGAACGCTATGAGCTTCTCGCCGAGAAGCATCAGCCGAAGCGGATTTCCGTCCGGCGTGACCTCGGTTGAAATCGCCGCAGGAATCCAGAACTCCCTGAAGAATTCGCCGGTTGGTGTGCCAGGACCCACCCTCGTCAATGAATCGACATCCAAAGGAGCCATATCCGTGACCTCGCTACCCCCACCAGATGCCTTACACTACGCCCAGTTCTCACAGACAGTCAATATAACGTATACATATTTTTAAACGCGCCGGCGCCCAATGGCCCAGAGTTATCGATGACTCTGCCACTGAGCATCACTCAGAGAAGGACACCATTCGAACATGAAGCTGCAGCCAAGAGACGGCGTGACAACAAAGCACTCTCATCGCCTATTGGAAATCAAGGACTCGCCCGTTCATTTGATCCGCACTGCACACCGGTGGATTACCGCCATTTTTGAAGCGAACGTCGCCTATCTGGGCCTGACAACCGCGCAGTTCGTGATGCTATGGACAATAGACCTCGAGCCGGATCTCGAACAGGGGGAACTGGCCGCACTAGCCGGATTCGACCCGGCCACAACGGGGGGAATCATCTCGCGGCTCGAGAAATTGAAGCTCGTAAAACGAAAAAAAGGAACTCGCTCGAGGCGCGGATGGGCCGTACGAGCAACTTCCATGGGTCACTCCTACATGAAAGAAGTGAAACCACACCTACCTCACCTAAGAAAAGAACTCTTTCATCGCCTCACCGACGCAGAGCAAGAAGTATGGATGCAACTGACGACGAAATTGCTCGGCGTCGCCAATAGCTACTCCGACACCTAGACCAAGAGTCCGCTTACTCGACTTGACCTGTGGATTTCATTCCTTCATTTTTAATAATACGTAGACTTACTATTGACAATAGACCTGCCGGTAGCCTACCTTTTCCACAGGCAACCGACGGAGCGCTACGTGCCGGGTTGCTCGGCCACATTCCATTTCATTTCGCGACGGTCTGCCTATGGGAAGCGATGCACCGCGGGGCATAGATGTCGATCCTGAACTTCGGGACGCGCTGGCGCGTTCTGCCGCGATTCAAGCTCAATTAGGCGCCGCGCCGCAGGATATTGCCGGATTGCGCGCGCACATGAAGGCAGCAGCAGCATGTTGGAATGAGGGGGGGCCATCGGACGACATCACGGTCACCCGCACCGCTGTTCCCGGTCCATTACGCGACATTCCGATTGTCATATATCGGCCAAAGACCGACGAGCCGCTTCCCGCGTTCATATATCTGCATGGCGGCGGGTATCGCTTCGGAGACGAGGACTCGAACTCCCGCCAATTGCGCGAGATAGCATCAATATGGGGCGGCGCGGTGGTCAGCGCGGACTATGCTCATCTTCCGGAGCGAACTTTTCCCCATGCGGTCATCGAGATCGCCTCGCTGATTCGTCACATGGCCTCTTGCCCGATAGGATGGAACCTAGACGGAAGCAATATCGCATTCGGTGGAAGTTCTGCCGGCGCCAATGTCGCACTTGGCGCAATGGTCGAGGTCGGCGGTGTTAGTTCAGGAATTCTGAAGGCCGGCGCGATCATTTCACCGGTCATCGACCGTGACTTTGAATCCCCATCAATGGTTTCCTATGGGCGGCTGCCCTACTTTCCGAGCCGCAACATGGCGATCGAGACCTGGGCTGCTTATGCGCCCGAAAGAGATAGCAGCGGCGATCCGCGAGCAGATATCAGCCTCGCCGATCTTGCGATCTTCCCGCCGCTTTTCATTGCTACGCCCGAAGTCGACGTATTTCGCAGCGGCGCGGAGCTCCTCGCGAAGCGACTGCAGGAAGCCGGTCGATCCGTGCAACTCGTCATGTACCCCGGCATGACTCACCTCTTTTTTGGCTATAGCCGCATGGTCTCGGAGGCCCGTCGATGCATCGGGGATGTTGCGGCATTCTTGGCCCGCCATGTGCCGCCTAGGCGTAACTCGGATAATTCATCGCGAACTTCGAAGGAGACCCTCACTTGAACGAAGACACCAGCAGCGAGGTGGCGAGCCACGCATACAGCCATCCGGCTCCTAATTATGATCCTACTCTCATCAACGTGGGTAAAGGACGTCCGGGGGGAGAACTCCTGAGACGTTACTGGCAGCCGTTTGCACTGGCGGGCGAAGCAACCAACGTTCCTCGGAAGATTCGATTATTAGGCGAGGACCTCATTCTGTTCCGTCCAGGCAACGGTGTTGCAGGGCTTCTTTATCCGCGGTGCATGCACCGCGGAACCAATTTGTTTTTCGGACGCGTCGAGGACGATGGGATCCGTTGCTGTTACCACGGATGGAAGTACGACGTCGTCGGTCGCTGCCTTGATCAGCCTGCTGAGCCCGGCGGCGGCCGGCAACGCGCCCGGGTGCGACAACCATGGTACCCGGTGGTGGAGCGCTATGGCGCTATCTGGGCCTACATGGGCCCGCCGGACAAACAGCCCGTATTTCCGCGATTCTCCATATTCGAGAACATGACCGCTGACGAGGAAGTTTTGAGTTATTACCTCACCCGTAATGGCGAGCTCGCTCCTTGGCCGGAAGATTTTTGTTTTTTTGCGCTGTACGAGAATGCACTCGACACCCATCACGTGCCCATCCTCCATACGATGATAAGTGGGCCGCAATTCTCCGGAAACTCCTCGGCGGGCCGACAGTCGGTGAACTTCCCGAAGGTTCAATGGAAGAGCACCGAAAACGGGGTGGTCGCCATCGCCGAGAGGAAGCTACCCGATGGCTCGCGCCACATTTCCTATTCCGAGGCGTTGATGCCGAACCTGATTTCCTTGGCGCCGTTCTTTACGAAAAACGGGCCAGGAAACGAGCTCTTTTGGGTCGTACCTTGGGATGACGACAACCATACGGTTCTCATGATGAAGAGGCAAAAAAAAGGCACCCCCGCACCGGACAATCGCAAGATATTTACCTTCGGTCCGGACGGAAAATACTGGAGCGAACTCACGCCCGAAGAGCACCAGCGGTACCCAGGAGATTATGAGGCGGAGGCCAGCATGGGCAAACACGTGATGCACTCGGAGGAGCATTTGGTCACTTCGGACTTCGGAGTCGCCCTGCTCAGACGACGCTTTCGGGAGCAAGCCAAAGTGGTCGCGGATGGCGGCGACCCGGTTGGGGTGTCGTTCGATCCGAATGACATTTTCAAGATCAACTCCGCCGCCGTCACGCTCGCGCCTGAGGGAGTTTCCGCATGATATGCGATGCCGGGATGCGGGGTGCCGCAGAACAATCCCTCCGGGGCGCCACGTGAGATTGTTCTACCACCCGGTATCGTCCAATTGCCAGAAGGTGCTGATCGCGCTGTACGAGAAAGAAATGCCTTTCGAGGCTTGTATCGTAGATATGTTCGACCGGAAGGCGAACGCGGACTATCGCGCGACGGTAAATCCAATCGGTAAAATACCCTGTCTCATCTCGAACGAGGGCGAATGGATTCCAGAATCATCGATCATCATAGAATACATCGACCGATTTTCGAACGGCCATAGGCTCATCCCTGACGACCCAACCCTGGCACGACGCACTCGATTCTGGGACCGATTCATCGATCTTTATGTGAATGATGCTTTCTCGAAAGTGTTGCAGGACAGGATCCGGCCTGACGACGGAAAGGATCCGTTCGGTGTCAAGCAGGCTCGCGCAAGACTATCCGCCTCGTACGCCGTCCTCGATAAGCATCTTCAAACGAACGAGTGGTTGAACGGGGATGGATTCTCCATGGCGGACTGCGCGGCCACACCGTCACTTCATATCGGCCAACGCGCATTGGCCACCACAGGCTACCCGAACCTCGACGCTTACTACCATCGCATGGCGTCGCGTGCGGCATTTCAGCGCGTCTGGCAGGAAAACCTTCCTTGGCGCGAACGAATAAACGGCGATATCGCCTCCATGCGCATAGCCCAAGGATGGAGCAGCGATTGTCCGTCCGATGCGTAAAATTTGTATACTTACTATCTGCGGATCGCACAGCAATAGAGACCGCAAGACGCGGTCCATGCGGGCTACTGCGTCATATTCCGGCACCGGTCGATTCATATTCAAAAGCTGAGGTTCGCAATGGACAACACTGGCTCCCCTAAAACCCACTTCTCCGGCAGCGTCGCCAATTTGACCGCGAAAATCTCGGTGGAGGACAAGCTCAGTCAGGAATACTACGATGCCGTCATCGAGAAGGTATTCAAGCCCTCATGGTATGTGCTCGGCAACTTGAACGATATCCCGACGCCCGGACGCTTTTTCGTCTACGACGTTCCAACCTTCAACATGTCGGTTCTCGTCGTGCGCACCGAACAGGGTGTAAACGCGTTTCATAACGTTTGTCGCCACCGCGGCAAGAAAGTGGTGCAGACCAAGTGCGGGTGGGCACAGGGAAACGCAGGCGTTTTCACCTGTTGGTTCCATGGGTGGGCCTACGGTAAGGACGGCGCGTTGTTGAACGTACCCGACGAGATGGCTTTTCGCGACTTCGATAAGTCGAAATATGGGCTCGTGCCCATCAAGGTCGAAGTGTGGTCCGGCCTGATACTGGCCTATTTCGGCGACGGGGAACCCCAACCACTCAAGGAGTGGCTCGGCGAGCTGTATGAAGGTTTCGAAGATTATTACACCCGCATGGAGCGCATAGCCACGTTTTCCGCCGACGTCAAGTCCAATTGGAATTGGGCGATGGACTCTTTCTCGGAGGGCTATCACACCGTGTTCTTACATCGAAACACTCAGCCCGAGCTCACCGGAAAGAAGAATCCGATGAGGCACGCACCGATCATCGACCTATATGGCCATACGGTAAGAACGAGCGGCGTTGCAAATCCCGACTACGTAGGGCCGCCGGCCGAGCGTGCGCTGTACAAGCACGGGCGCAAGCTTTCTCCCGCGGTTGAAACCGACTACAGTGAACTGCCCCCGGGAGTCAATCGCACTCGCTATACACCGTGGTTTTTCGACGTTGTCTGGCTATTTCCCAATTTCGCGATACTGAACGGTCCACATTGGGTATCAACCCTGATGATTTGGCCCATCGATAAAGACCATTCCCGCGTCATCACGGATCACTATGCCCGCAAGGCGCGGCATGCGGGGGACCGTCTGGCACAAGCCTACATGCGAGGATTGCTCGTGAGCGTTACCCGAGAGGATTTATCCGCCATGGAAGATGTTCAATATGGTCTTTCCAGCGGCGCACTGAAGCATATCCATGTGTCACAGCAGGAGATCGTATTGCAGAAGCGATACGCTTTTCTGGAGGAGATGATCAAACCATGACGCACCCATCGCTTCCGGATGCCTTCTCCGACCTACAGCCTTTCGTAGAGCGCTGGTGTCTGGTCGGCCAGCCCAGCCGCTATGACCAAATGCGCAAGGCGGCAATCACCGACCTACGTCTATTTTACGATGCCATGTTGCCGCGCGTAGACGCGATCGTTGAGCATCTCAATTCCTTTCCGCTCGACTCACTTCCGCCGCCTGAACAGGCCCTGTTCGATTTAGCGTTGACATTTGCTGAGGTTGCTCACCCAATCGACTTTAAATGGAAGACCGCGGAGTTGGACGGCGTATTTCCTTTCGAGCGAATGAACTTCATGAGTGCGTCACTCCTCTGGTAGTTTCTTCGGGCAGCTACTAGGGGTTGATTCCCGGAATGAACAAAAATTTAGCGGTCTGAGTGATGCCTATTGGCCGCCCTCCTCCACATACCGCCGACCGGTTAAGCTGACGCCCGATCGATCGCTGCCCCCACTTGGCGCTTCATCAAGGGCAACGGTTGAATCGCAAACAACGCCCCACTCTTTGAGGATGTGCAGGTAGCTCCCAGCGGCAAAGCGCCGTCTCCGGGATACTGCCGGGCTAAGTACACATGACGCGACGTGTCGATGCTTACCATGTCCGCCGACGCCTCGAAACCCAGACCCGACCCCAGGACCAGTGGCAGCAATAGCATCCATTCGACGACTGCCTCGCTGGCTCGCCGCAGTGCCGGCTCACCGTGTCGGGCCCGCGTCGACGGACGCACCAGAGGCCGGATATATTTGTGCAGTCCGATCCTGTGATCCAAAAGCAAAAACGCTGCTTGCAACGTAGGGGGAGTCCATATATTCCGACTAGTAGGCCGCGAATAGCTCGACCAGCTAGAATTTTCGTTTAACGGAGAGCAACCACATGCGCGGCTCGCCCGGACGGCCGTTGACATAACCTCCCTGCGGCACTGCCGATGTATCGACCTTGTTCAGGTAATAGAACTTGTCGAATGCATTCATTAGTGCGATCGACCCCTCCCAGTGATTCGCGGCCTCTGCCCACAACAAATGCACATTGGCAAGACCGTAAGGGGCTACCCGGTTGAATGCAGTATTGACGGCACTGTTCGTATAGATAGCCGACTGGTAACTCCAATCAACGCGGGGAGTCAGAATTCCAGCGACGCCCAACGGAATCTTATAGTCGATTGCCGCATCAAACTTTTCCTTTGGCGTGTAGGTGGTAGTCATTCCTTTGGTGATGCCCGTATCGGGATTGACGCTCGTGTAATCGAAATTGATGAGACTCACGGAGCCTTCGATGGACAGCGCATGGGTCACTTGCGCCTGGCCTTCGAACTCGACACCCTTGATGTCCGCGTTACCGGCATTCACCGGCATCAGACAGGGTGCGCCTGGAAATGGCGAGAACTGATTACACACCGTGATGTTTTGCTGAATGTCCTTGTATTGGCTGTAGAACGCCGCCAGATTCACGCGTGCTCGATGATCAAGCCAGTCGCTTTTCATGCCGACCTCGTATGAGGTCAGGGTCTCTGGGCTGAAGGCGACGACCTGCGAGGGGAAGAACGGCCGCGGATTGACGCCGCCACCCTTGTAGCCGGTGGAAACATCACCGTAAGTCATGAGATCGGGCGTCCATTGGTAGTTCAGTGCCACGCGATAGTCGTCGTGCGAGCCACTATAGCTCCCTACCAGGCCCGACAGCCCGTAAAGTTGCCAATTGCTATTGATCGTACAGGGAGGTATGCCGCAAGCGATCGAAGTCCCGTCTGCGTTATAGCGGTTGTAAGTGTAATCTTTGCGATCGTCCGTGTACCGATCGCCGACACTCAAGCTCAGCTTATCCGACACATTCCAGCGCACGTTGGCGAACCCGGAGGTGCTGCGCGTGACTGCAGAGTCATCGCTTAGAAAATCGAGACCACTGAAATCCAGGTCTAACCGACCCCCAGTGATATCGTGCGAGCGGAAGTAGAATCCTCCAAGTGTCCATTCGATAAGGTCATCAGCAAGCTTGCCGTTCAGCTGCAGCTCCTGCGTGAACTGATGCGTCGCGTACTCATTGTTGGATAACTGCACATCGAGCGGCGAGCCATCGGGATCGTAGCCGGTGGTACCGTGGTTGCCCTGAACGCCGGTAATGAGTTTGAGGCCGATCGCGCCCGGCATCTGCAGGTTGAAGGAGTTGGAGAATTCCCACGCCCGCAATGTGTTCTGCGGTAAGACGCAGAATGACTTGCCGTCGCTGGGCGTACCGCAATAGTTTGCATAACCCGAATACGATTGAGCACCGGTCAGGAAACGGCCATCGAACGGCACGCCATTTGCTGTGACCCCCGGATTGTTGGCATAAATCAGCTTCGTCGGCGCCGCTTCTGACGTGTCGTCGACTAGGCTAGCGATCAGATCATCCGTAATCGCATCCGTCGGCATCCAGCGCAAAAACAAGCGGCCGCCATCGAGACTCTGCCCGCCTTCGGTGCCGAGTTTGCAGCCGACACCCATGCGGGACGTCGGCGCTCCCGACCCCGGATGCGTACACGCGTAGTCATAGTCGGTAAAGTAGCCATCGGCGTGTTTGGACACCGCCGAGACGCGAGCCAGAAGCGTGTCCGGCACGATTGCAAAGGACGCGGCGGCCTTGACATCGACGCGGTTATAGCTGCCGTAATCGGCTTGCACGTAGCCCCCCTCCTCGGTCGGCGCTTGGGAAAACAGTTTGATCGCGCCGCCGATGGAGTTCTTGCCGGCGAGAATGCCTTGGGGCCCGCGCAACACCTCAACGCGCTGCAGATCGAGCAGATCCAACAACGAGCCAAACAGAGTACCTTGATAGACGTCATCGACGTAGATACCGACCCCGGGCTCCAATGCGAAGCTCGGATCGTACTGGCCGACACCGCGAATGGACGCGGTGACCGAATTGCCGAATGCGGCCGAAGCAGCGGTAAGGGTCACGTTCGGCGCCCGGCTTGCCACATCAGCGACGGTGTTGTCCCCATGCGCCGCCATCGACTCAGCGCTGATGGCACTGATCGACACCGGCGTGTGCTGCAGATCCTCGCGGCGAAACTCCGCCGTCACGGTGATTTCCTCGAGCGCATCCACCGGCGCGCTGCTCGCTGGCGTAGCCTGATCGGCGGTGGTCGCGTGGGCTCGCTGCATCCCCAGCAGCAGCAGCACGTGGAAACTCGCGATGGCAACGCCTTTCGAGCATCGGCGCGACGATCTCGCACAGCGGGCACTAGTATGATCGGCAGCTGCGCAAATTATCATCGTTCCTCCCCTCTCATCCCGTGTTGCGGCGTTGCACCTGTGCAACGCGCCATGGATTTCGTTTCTATATATGATTATGCGCGCGAGCAGCGGCGGGTATCCAGTTACATACCGTTACACGCCTCTGCCGAGGCTTGGGATCAAGGCATTGAATCCCGGTTCGGAGCGCAACGGATCAAAAAACGGTAACTGTCCCTGAAGGATATCGGCGATGGAGTTTTGCTCATTCGCGATTCTCAGCCATTTCAGAGCATTTTTCGGCTCGCCCAGCCCCAGGTAACTCAGGGCGATCGAAGGCGCCGCATAGGTGGACTCACCGGCCGACGCAAGCAGTTCCTGCAACACATCATGTGCCCGCGCAGAGTCTCCTGTAACACCGTAAGCGTAGGCAAGTTTGCCACGGGCGAGCGGGTGTCGATCGGAGGATGCACTGAATTCAGCCATTGCCCGCAACGCCTCTGCGGTATTGCCGGCAAAGAGATCGATGTCGGCCAACAGCATGCGGCTTAAGGGAAAAGAAGGGTCCAAGCTCAATGAGCGCTGGGTCTGCACACGCGCATCTGCAAAACGTCCCAGAGCCATGAGTGATAATGCGACCATGCCGCTGCTGGAAGCCGATAGCGGATCAAGCCGCTCGCCGACGCGCGTTTCATGCAATGCGTTTTGCCATTCGCCGACGTGCAAGAGAAAGGTTCCTAGAGCGGTACGTGCGTTGGCGTTGGTCGGATCCAGTTCGGCAGCCTGATACAGCATATCCGCCGCGAGGCGATGCTCGCGGTTGAACATCGCCGCCACGCCGGCGGCAATGCGAGCCTCGATCGAGGACGCACTCGAGGCCGTCGTGTTTTCGGCATGCGCGCGGAGGCGCCCCAGGATGTCGGGCAACGCGCTGGGGACCAGATAGGCGAACGTCGCAAGGCTCAGCATCCAGCGACGACGAGTCACAGGATCATGCGGATCGCGCTCCATGGCATCGTCAGAATGGGCCATGAACTTCGCCGCATCGAGCACCGCGCCGGCGCGATATTTGAACCGAAACCGGAGTCGCATCAGGCTGTCCAGATAGGTTGTGCTCACGTCGATCGCTGAATCCGGCGGCAGGGTAGTATCACGGCACAACAACTGCCCGTGGATGTCGTTGGCCATCTTCCTCGCGGCAAGCTGTCGCTCCGCAAGCCCGGCCTCGATGTCGGTCATGCCGACATCGAAATAGATGCAGCCACCGCTTCGTCCGTCCCACATGCGAAGCTCCAGGCTTGAGTGTCCACGGCTTCGTTGGATGCTGCACTCGAGAATGATCTCGGCGTCGACCCGATCGGCGAGTGTGCGCACATCCTCGAGTCTTGCGGGCGACCGCGCCAATGTCGGCGTGGTGATCTTCAATCCGGGTAATATATTGAGTTCGGACAGGAGGAGTTCGGACAGTTCCGCGATGCGGGAATCGTCACCCTTGGTCAGCAGCGCAAGATGATGCTCGCGCCGGCTTGGGCGCGATAATGAATAGATGCTCGGCGACCCCCCGGGTGCGCGCTCGATCCCCACTTCGAACGAGCGTCGAATTCCGATGCGCAGTGGGTTCTGGCAGCCCTCACCGCGGTAGTAGCGGACCAGCTTGGCCCGCAACCGTGAGGTCTCGGTACGTACGATGCTGTCGAGGTCAGGACCAAACGAGGCATCGCGTCGAAATACGTCGAGGGCGATCGAATACTCATTGACCTTCTGGCTCGTCCCGCTGAGGCAATGACCCGCGAGGTATTGCAGCAGTTGGCGGGAGCGTCGCGACGCGTCGAACGTCGAGCTGGAGAGTATCCTGTCGAGTTCCTCTTGGAATTCATGCGCCTGTGCGGCGCTCTCAGGATTGAACAAGCCGGTTTCCCCTGCCGAACTGGATGCCTGGCACCGCGGCGGCGTTGGACGCGATCCCGGCTGGTCTCTTCGACGTAACAAATTGTAACTTCCATCCACCGCGAAGCCTGCTTAGAATACCGCTTCGAGGCCAGTTGCTCCAACGGCACCCCACACGGCCGGGTGGAACGGCTCAGAATAGCCGATTTGAGCCCACCGGCAAAGAGGTTTCGATGAATCACAAACGCATCTGCTCAATCTTGATTGGCGCTGCACTGGCGGCCCTGGCAGCCCCCCTCTGGGCGGCTGCTCCTGATTCGATAACGATCAAGCAAGGGTTTCACGCGAACTGGGCCGACGATCCAGCGTATATCGAGGCGTTGTCCCAGGACCGCAATAGCCGCTACGCCGCCAACAAACGGTTGGTGCTCAATTTTGAAGCGGCGCTCGAGCGCGCGCAGGGTGTCTCCGAGACCGCGCCTGGCAACTTCAAGCAGGTGGTCGAGCAGTATTTGACCTCCGACTACATTCAGCACGACCCCTCTTTCCCACCCGGTCGAGACGGTCTTCTCGATTTTTTCAAGACAATACAAAAGAGCGGCGAGCGCGTGTCGCACCCTCCGATCATGGTCGTGGCGGAGGGCGACATCGTTGTGCTGACCATGATGCGACCGCCCGTACCGGAGCCAGATGACGCGTCCAAAACCTATACCGCCTACCGCATAGCGATCTGGAAGGTGTGCGGGAAAAAGCTTTGCGAGCATTGGGGTCCGGGCTTGAAGGGACATCCTTGAGGCGCAATCCGTCGCCAGCGATCACAAGGCCAGCGATCACAAGACCCACGGTGGGACAAATCGGGTAATCCACCGCGAGCCGGGACTGGTTTTAGTGTGACCTAAAGCACCGCTATGAGGGAACCCCCTAGAAGCCCTCCCTGTCGCCAGCAGGAAGGTCGACACGCATCGGGTCCGGAAAATGTACCGGTCGCGCGGCGGGCGCGAGGTGTAAAGCGAGGCATCGAAGGTGGTAAAGGTCAAATGTAGTGCTTGAAGGGTAGGGGCGGCTGGTCGTCAGGACTTGGACCAGCGGTCAAAATCTCACCAACTGCCCCCGCGAATCGGAGCGTCACCGGAAGTCCGTCGCCGTAAATGCACGCGTTAAAATTAAGCTTGGTCAAAGCCATGACATCGGTCATGACGGTCAATAGATCGGCGTCCCCGCGCAGCACATCGATTCTCAACGGATTCGGTGTTTCCCGGCCCGGATAAGTATTCTCATGAGTGACGAGTTCTCAGGCAGATTTTCCCCACCGCAGTCGGTGTTGAGGGGTGCACTTGATTTTGCTGC
>PLAH01000028.1 GCA_003134045.1 Gammaproteobacteria bacterium | reverse complement strand
CGAGATGTGCGGAAAGTAGGTCCGGGCTCATCACCCGGAGTGCTGTCAGGCCGGCTTTCCAAATTTTCACGGTCGGATAGCTGATGTGCATCAACGGTGCCGGCTTCGGGCGTGATACCCCGAAGTGCGGCGCCACCTTCTAACCCACATGAGTACACGACGATGGCACGTATGCGAACTGGCGCTCTGCGCAAACTACACGCTGACCTTGGTCAGATTTTGGCTGATTACGATGCGAGCTGTGCTGAGCAATCCGCAGCGGCCGACGAAGAGGACGACAGCGCCGCGTCGGCACAATCCAAACTCGCTGCCGGTCACGCTCACGACGAAGCCCCGCGCGGTGGCGTTTCCATGACCGAAGCGTTCCCCGGCTTCACCCACAACGGGCCGCTACGTCGCAAATGAGCGAGACGCCGCCCGACAAGGCCGAACGTGAACGGCGAGAGCGCTACAGCACGTCGCCTCAAGGGCGCGCGAATAACCGCGCACGCCAGCGGCGATACCGCGAGCGACTGCGCACCGAGGAAGAGGTTGAAGACGATGTGCAACCAACGCCAACTAAGCAACGATGAATTGGCCGTGTTGATGTCGGTCCACGCTGGCATGTCGCCCGCGCAGTATCAGGCCATTACAGAGACACAACTGACGGTCGATCCCGAAAACCCGGACGAGTTGAGCGTGCTCGCATGGTCGCAAAGTGATCGCTTGCAATTCTTGCTCGCAGCGGCCCGCACATACGGGCGCCCCAACTGAGGATTTGAAGATGAGCGCAAGACTTGTTAACGGCATTCTCTACGATCATACCGTTCTCGCGATGGACAGCATGCCCGCGCCTGCCCTTGTCCCCGACGCCACGCTTGACATCGATGACATGCGTATCACCGTGGATGCAGACGGCGAGATAACCCTAATTTTACCGAGGAAAACGAAATGACCACCAAAGACACTAATCAGCTCCGCACGCAACTGCTACGAAATGGCTACGCAGTTGACGCCGGTGTCATCGACACTCACCGCAGCCCCGACGCACGATGGGCGCATACACACCTCGCGATTATTCGCGTCGATGCGCCGAAGGATTTCACCAGCAAGGTTTTCGCTGTGGCCGATGAGCCCGCCGCTATCGTTGGTGTGAGCCCCACGAGTGCCGTGATGCTGTTTCGTGTGGATGACGGCGGGCGCTATGACGCTTCGACGTATCCGTATTTCCGCAAGGAGGTACGCAACGAATTCGTGCTTGACGGCAAAAAGCAGTGTTTTTTCGCAGTGACATCGACCGCGCAAACAATCGATGTAGCCGCGTTCACCTGGCTTGATGGGCGCTCACCCAGCACAACCCATAGGAGCCAACTGCCCCCGCTTTTTCTCGACTCAGCGCCCGGTTTAGGCGGCGCCATCGAGGCGTTGTTGAAGGAGGCTGGCGGTAGATGGGGGCCGCTGGAAATGCCCAAGACCGTCATGGAGCTGCGCTTGGAAAAAGCCCGCGCAGAGCGCGCAGCGCGTGAAGCTGCCGGTATCGTGGAAGAAGAAGACACGCCCGAATCCACTGATGAGAAATTGGTTGCCGCGAATCCCAAGTTGCGTGCGACAGACGGCCCTATCGGCGTGCTAGTTCATGAAGCCCGCCGCCGCGTGGATGCTCGCAACGAAGCCACGCGAGAGGAAAAGAAACGGCAGGCCCAAGAGAAAAAGGACGCTGACAAGCGTGCCAAGGATATGGCCGCTCACGTGGGAGCATCCACATGAAACCAATACCTTACCCAGTCGCCCAAAGCGACCTTATATGCGCCGTCCAAATTATCTCGCGGTTCCAATTCCCGCTGACTGTAGAGGGCGCTGAGAAATGCGAGCGCGTGATACGTGCTGGCCTCGACAAACAGGACACGCCCTTTTGGACAGACCCAGTGTATCTCCGGCACACGATCTCCCGGGCGCAATGGATTGTGCGGATAGTGCGGCAAGACCGTATCGGGCCGCGATCCGGCGAGTTTTACGAAAACCTCGGTACTGAAGTGCCAACGTTTACCCTTGAAATGCCGCCAGGGGGCTCACCGGACGAGCGTGTGGTCATTACGGCGCCGGTGGTGTAGCGATGCGCCCCGCCCCCATTACCGATGAAGCGCGGCGGGACGTTACGGCGCCCCAGCGCAGATGGGAGCAAGAGAACCGAGAAGCGTATCTGCAATATCGTCGCGCCTACTACCGACGAAATCGAGACCGATTATTGGCGATGCAGCGGGCGCGGCGCGCGATGCGTTGCTGTCCGCTGAGTGCCGAGGGTGAATGAATATCGTGACGCGCGACGATGCCCGCCGCGAGGGTTGGCGTTACTACTGCACCGGCCAACCATGCCGGCACGGTCACATGGCTGAGCGATATGTCGCTAGTGGGCGCTGTGTCCCATGCGGCCTTGCTGATACCGCTGCCCGGGCTCGCAGCAAATACCACCGGATTCGCAGTGTGGCTGTATAGTCCGTTAACGCTCAAAATTCGCGGGTAACGATCCTCGCTGAATTTCGGACAACAAGCCTTTGGCGCTGGCTTCGCGAAATTTCTCGGAACCGAACGGCATTGCGGTTTGACACCACCACTCGTCAATCTTTGTCGCAGCTCTGATTGCCGGAACCAGCTTCAGCGGGAATTTGATGCATTTATCCGCTGAGGGTGAAAAGCCGATCAATAGATATACATTCGGATTGCTCTGTGGCGCAAGCCAAAAGCGAGGATGCAACAAAGCTTCCGAGAGTCGTAGCGCTACCAGGTCTGCGTCTTCTTGACTCGAAACTTGGCGGCGTTCAATAGCATGTCTGAGGTTCTTGGAGCTTATAAGCACTTTGCGCGCTATCGTTGGGATTCCGCGCACTGTCACTGCTGCATCGGATATCTCGCCTAAGAGTTGGTCCGCCAGCTCAAGCAATGCCGCATTTCGATAACCGCGGGTTGATTGCACTGCCGTGTAGGCGCTAGTTAGCGATGCAGCGTGGTGCGCGTGGGCGGACACGATCGCGGACTGCGTACCGGGCGGCAGCATAGATTTGTCGTCACTCGTCAGGCGAATGCTAGGATTATAGCGCGTGATGCTTCGTCGTCGGCGCACCGTGGCTATGGCCCGATGCGCTCCGCACTGTGAGCACCGTAGGCGCTCCACGACGCTGGCCAACGTCGCTTCCCATCCGGCGGAACACCGCGGGGTCTGCCTCGCGCACGTGGCCACAATGCCCGCACTTGAGCATCAGCACGTACTGCCCGCCGTGGTCCGATAGTTTAACGACGGAGAGCGGCGGGCGCGGGGGCGTCATGCCGCGATTGTCGCGAGCCCCGGCCGTTGGCGTCCATCCAGTTCGGGGGCGGCGCCCACCCTGTATAGACGACGGCCTTAGCGGCGTACTATATGGGGCTTGTCAATACAGGAAGCATCGATTATGGGCATTGAAGCATTATGGGCGGTTCAGTTCACCGGCGCACGTGGCTTAAGCGCACGTAAGTCCGGGGGCGTCCTGATTTTCGAGACCGGCCGTATTTTTGGCGGCGACACCTGGCAGTGGTATACGGGTTCTTATAATCGCGACCCCAAGACAGGGCGTATAACTTGCCGCATTCAAACTGGCGTTCATTTTACCGAGGGCGGGGAGTCTATTTTTGGCGGGCTGCTCCGTGCCCAAGTGTTGATAGGCGAAATCAACGTGGCCGACGATCAAAAAACGGCAACCGCACGACTAATCGATGAGGCCGACCCGCAAACGACCTTGAACGCAACCCTCGCCTGGGTCGATAGGTTGCCGTAGGTCGCACATGAAGTTGCACACACCCATATTCCTCAGCGCACTAATCATTGGAGCGCCGGCAATTTCGTCGCCAGTGCTACTTGAGTGCGTCACCGAGAACCCCGCCACGGCTCGCGGCATCACGCATCAAATCGCCTTTGATGAATTAGCCCAAACTGTAGCGCTAGATGGCCGCAAACCGGTCAAGGCTCGAATCACGGACACTCTAATCACTTGGACAAGCACCGATCAGTATGGGACTTATGCTTGGCGGGTTGATCGGTTAAGCGGGGCGTGGAGCGCATTCAATGGGAGCGGCGTCAATGGGAAATGCACTGCGCCACCGTCTCGACAGTTCTAAGGGGCCTGCGTGCGTCGCGCGCGCGCCGTGACAGCAAGGATGCAACAATGACACTAACTTGCCCACCGATTCTAAATTCGATTGGGCTTGGCCTCGGAATGATCGGGGTTGTGATGATATTCGTCTATGGGCCGCCCCAGCCGAACCTTGATGAAGGTGTGAAGCGGATTGTTATGCCTGCCACCAAGATGCCAGATGGCCGCACTGCCGCTGAGCATGATGCCGACGTGATACGGCTCCGTGGGCGACACTCGATAATGTCCAAGACGGGACTGGCTCTGGTGTTCGTCGGCTTTGCCTTCCAGCTTTGGGCCGTTTGGGTGTGATGCGAATCGGTCGCAAGCCCCCGGACGTTGGCGTCCACCCAGTACGCCGGCGCCGGCAACATTGTATGAACGCCATAACGAAAAAGGCCGCTCGCGCGCAACGGGCGGCCGTGATCGAGCAAAGCGCGGTGAGTTGCTACGCCGTGATTTTTACCTCAACTTCGCGAATCTGCTTGTAGTAATCCCCGGCGTGGCTGTGCGACGTTCGATTTTGAGAGTTGCAGCCAATACGCGCGCCGCTGTTCGGCGAGGCCGTTCCACCACGCCATCCCCAGCACATCGTCAGCCGTTGGCTTCCTGGCATCCAACGGGCTCATTTCCGATTGCCCGCGCGCTTGAGTTTCACTAGGGCGCCGCGCACGTAAGTGCGTTTCTCCAATGGCTTGGCCGTTCGGCGCCCTGTGTCCGCTAGCGCCGTCAATCGGGTGGGCTGGCGTTGCGCTAAAATATGTAAAGCTTGCATCGTAGGTACCTCCTTGATGTGGGCCAGGGCCGGCAGGGCGCGTCAACGCTCTGTCTGCCCGATTTATCGATCCACACCAAGAATAGTCCCGGCAAACCCCCGAAACCGTGACCGATTGCGCGTCTTAGCCGTCTGTGGTTACACAGCGCTTACATAGAACCAAAGACAACTCGAAAATCGGTCGTTTTTGAGAGCGTAAAATCGGCCGTAAGTGACTGATTTTAAAGGCTGGCTCCCCGGGACGGATTCGAACCGCCGACCAACGGATTAACAGTCCGTCGCTCTACCACTGAGCTACCGGGGAATTGAAAGAGGCGCGGATTGTCGAGAAGCCGGACCTTTAAGTCAAGAAGCGGTGGCGGTAGGGCGGATGTTCGCGCTTGCGCGAAACTCGCGAGCGGGCGCTCGGCGGGGACCCATCCTGAAGCTCACGAATGTCCGACGATGGCGTGCGGGACGTAGGGTGCCTCGAGCTGTGCGATCTCGGCGGCGGTGAGGTTGAGCGCGAGGGCGGCGACGGCGTCCTCGAGATGTTGGGGCTTGGAGGCGCCGACGATGGGGGCGGTGACGACGGCTTTCTGCGCCACCCAGGCGAGGGCAACTTGGGCTCGGGGCACTCCGCGGGCGGCGGCCACCGAGGCGACCGCGTCGACGATGCGCTTGTCGGCGTCGATGTGGGAGGCGTAAAGGGCGTTGCCGTAGATGTCGGTGTGGGTGCGCGGCGTCTCGGTGTCCCAGGGGCGGGTGAGGCGGCCGCGGGCGAGCGGGCTCCATGGCAGGACGCCAATCCCTGCATCGGCGCACAGCGGCATCATCTCGCGCTTGTCTTCCCGGTACAGCAGATTGTAGTGGTCTTGCATGCTGACGAACCGGGTCCAGCCATTCTGTTTCGCGACATGCAGCGCCTTGCTGAATTGCCAGGCGTACATGGACGAGGCGCCGATATAGCGTGCCTTGCCGGCCTTGACGACGTCGTGGAGCGCTTCGAGGGTCTCCTCGATCGGCGTGGTGTAGTCCCAGCGGTGGATCTGGTAGAGATCGACGTAATCGGTGTGTCGAGGCGTCCGAGGCTCGCATCGATGGCGGTGAAGATGGCCTTGCGGGACAGCCCGCCGCCGTTTGGCGCCTTGCTCATGGGGAAGAAGACCTTGGTCGCCAGCACCACCTCATCCCGGCGGGCGTAGTCCTTGAGCGCGCGGCCGATGATTTCCTCGGAAGTGCCGTCCGAATAGCCATTGGCCGTGTCGAAGAAATTGATGCCGGCCTCGACGGCTTGCTTGATGAGCGGGCGGCTCTGCGCTTCGGGCAGCGTCCACGGGTGATCGCCGCGCTCGGGGACACCGAACGTCATGCAGCCGAGGCAGAGCTGGGAGACCTTGAGGCCTGTCGATCCTAAATTCACATATTTCATAGAGTTACAGATTAAAGTTCGACGGCAGCCCGGCTGGTGTCATTCAAGCGCGCTTCGCGACCGCGGCCCCGGAGGCCAGCAGCCGCTCGATGCGGCGCAGCGCGTCCTCGAGCGTCTGCATGCTGCACGCGAAAGAGATCCGGATGTGACCGGGCGCGCCGAAGCCGGACCCCGGCACGACGGCAACGCCGGCTTCGACCAGCAGGTACTCGGCGAAGGCGTTGTCGTCCTTGATGCCGAGGGCGCGCATGGCGCCGCTGACATCGGCGAAGGCGTAGAAGGTGCCGGCGCCGGGCCGGCAGGAGATGCCGGGAATGGCATTGAGGCCGGCGACCACGAAATCATGGCGCTCCTTGAACGCCTTGTTCATGTCCGTCACGCAGGTCTGGTCGCCGTTGAGCGCGACGGTGGCGGCGCGCTGCGAGATGCTGGAGGCGTTCGACGTCGACTGGCCTTGTATGGTCGCCATCGCGGCCACGAGTTCCTTGGGGCCCCCGCAGTAGCCGATTCGCCATCCGGTCATCGCGTACGCCTTCGACACGCCGTTGATGGTGACCGTGCGGCCATAGAGCTGCGGATTCGCCTGGGCAAAGCTCGTGAACGGCTCGGGCGCCCAGTGGATGTGTTCGTACATTTCATCGGAAGCGATGACGATCTGCGGGTGTTGGTCGAGTACGGCGCCCAACGCCTGCAGCTCGGCGCGCGTGTAGGCGGCCCCGGTGGGGTTGCTGGGGCTGTTCAGAAACAGCAGCTTGGTGCGCGGCGTGATCGCCGCGGCGAGTTGCGCCGGGGTGATCTTGTAACCCTGATCGGCGCCACCATACACGCTGACAGGAACGCCGTCGGCGAGTATCGCCATATCCGGGTAGGATACCCAGTAGGGTGCGGGAATGATGCATTCGTCGCCCGGATCGAGCAGCGCGGCGCAGAGGTTGAAACAGGTTTGCTTCGCGCCCGATGAGACGAGAATTTGATTCCGTTCGTAAGTGAGTGTGTTGTCGCGCTTGAACTTCGCGATGATGGCGTCTTTGAGCTCGGCGGTGCCGTCGACTGCGGTGTAGCGTGTGAGCCCTAAGCGGATCGCCGCGACGCCCGCATCCGCGATGTGGATCGGCGTGTCGAAATCCGGCTCGCCGGCCCCTAGACCGATGATGTCCTTGCCTTCCGCCTTGAGCTTGGCGGCCCGCGCGGTGACCGCTAGAGTCGGGGACGGTTTTACTTTTTGTACGCGCTTCGAGAGGTGGACGGCCAAGTGGAACTACCTATGTAAAAAAGGGGCGCCAGAGTGTACGAAAATTGGGACGCGGGCGCCAGTTTGCAGGTGCTCCATGACCCTCGACATGAGAGACTACAGCCATGAATTTTGAGCTCTTTTCAGATTATTCGCCGGCGGGCGACCAGCCCCAGGCCATCGAGAAACTGGTGGACGGGCTCACCTGCGGTCTCGCGCACCAGACATTGCTCGGCGTCACCGGATCGGGAAAGACCTTCACCATCGCCAATGTGATCCAGCAGGTGCAGCGCCCGACGCTGGTGTTGGCGCACAACAAGACCTTGGCGGCGCAGCTGTACGGCGAGTTCAAGACCTTCTTCCCCAAGAACGCGGTCGAATACTTCGTCTCGTACTACGACTACTACCAGCCCGAGGCCTACGTGCCGTCCTCCGACACCTTCATCGAGAAGGATGCGTCGATCAACGAGCACATCGAGCAGATGCGCCTGTCGGCGACCAAGGCGCTGTTGGAGCGGCCGGATTCCATCATCGTGGCCACGGTATCGGCGATCTACGGCTTGGGCGACCCGCAGGCGTATCTCAGCATGGTGCTGCACATGTCGCGCGGCGACCGCCTGGACCAGCGCAAGCTGTTGCGGCGCCTGGCCGACATGCAATACACGCGCAATGAAATCGATCTGCACCAGGGCACCTATCGGGTGCGCGGCGATGTCATCGATATTTTCCCGGCCGAATCCGAGCGCGAAGCGGTGCGCGTCGAATTGTTCGACGATCAGATCGACTCTTTGAGCTTCTTCGATCCGCTCACCGGCGAGATCCTGCGCAAGGTGCCCCGCCTCACGGTCTATCCGTCGACGCATTACGTGACGCCGAAGGAGCGTGTGATCTCGGCCGTGGATTCGATCCGCGAGGAGCTGCGCGCCCGACTGCTCGACTTGCATGGCGCCGGCAAATTGGTCGAGGCGCAGCGCCTGCAACAGCGCACGCAGTTCGATCTCGAAATGATGAACGAGGTCGGCTATTGCGCCGGCATCGAGAATTATTCGCGCTATCTGTCGGGACGCACGGCGGGCGAGCCGCCGCCCTGCCTGTTCGACTATCTGCCGAAGAACGCACTGCTGGTGATCGACGAAAGCCATCAGACCATCCCGCAGCTGGGCGCCATGTACAAGGGCGATCGGTCGCGCAAGGAAACCTTGGTGGAGTACGGATTCCGGCTGCCCTCGGCGCTCGACAATCGGCCGCTGCGGTTCGAAGAATTCGAACAGCTCTCGCCGCAGGCCATTTACGTCTCCGCGACGCCGTCCGCCTACGAGAAGGCCAAGTCCGGCCAGGTCATCGAGCAGGTGGTGCGGCCGACCGGTCTGATCGACCCGGTGGTGGAGATCCGCCCGGTCCGCGCCCAGGTGGACGATCTGCTGTCGGAGATCCGGCTGCGCGCGCAGGTGGGCGAGCGGGTGTTGGTGACGACGCTCACCAAGCGCATGGCCGAGGATCTCACCGAGTACCTGAGCGAGCACAACGTCAAGGTGCGCTACCTGCATTCGGACATCGAGACCGTCGAGCGCTCGGAAATCATCCGCGATCTGCGCCTGGGCAAGTTCGATGTGATCGTCGGGATCAACCTGCTGCGCGAAGGGCTCGACATGCCGGAGGTCTCGCTGGTGGCCATACTGGACGCCGACAAGGAGGGCTTCCTGCGCTCGGAAGGGTCGTTGATCCAAACCATCGGCCGCGCCGCCCGCAACGTGCGCGGCAAGGCCATCCTCTACGCGGACGTGCGCACCGGCTCGATCGAGCGGGCCATCGCCGAGACCGATCGGCGCCGCGCCAAGCAGGTGGAATTCAACGCCCATCACGGCATCACGCCGCGCACCATCGTCAAGGCGGTGGGCGATGTGATGGAAGGCGCGCGCTCGGTGCAGGAGAGCCAGTCCCGGGCGTCGGGTGTGGACTACGCGCTGATGCCGCCCGAACAGGCCGTGAAGCGCATCAAGAAATTGGAAGCGGAGATGATGAAGCTCGCGCGCAATCTCGAGTTCGAGCAGGCCGCGCGGCTGCGCGATGAGATTCAGAAGCTGCGTCAGGCAGCGTTGGGCGTACCGAATTCTTTGGCGGGCTAGGCACATTGTCCGGAAAGGCTATGGGAGAGGCGGATGGCGGTAGATAACAGTCACTCACAGGACGTCGACCTCGACAGGACCGACCGGCTGCCCATTCTGGAAGGCGCCGTCTTCGACGACGATGTCGAGGACGATGCCGTGCCCCTGGAATACACGGCGTCCATGCCGACGATCAAGCACGACTTCCCGCGCCCCCCCGGCGTCGACCTGCCCTCGCTGGCCGAGAGCGTTCGCTCGGTCGAGGAGCGCATTGCGCGCCAGAGCGCCGACCACGAAGCGCTGACCCGCGCCTACGACAAGTCGCGCGAGGCCGAGACTGCCGCCACGAGCCGCGCGCACGCGCTGGCCGCCGAGCTTGCCGCGCTGCGGCCTGCCTTCGAGGCCGAGCAGGGTGCAACGCTGGCCAAGATGGCGGCCGAGCACGGTGCCGTCCAGGCCAAGATGGAAGCCGGACACGCGGCGCTGCAGGCCAGGCTCGAGGCCGAACACAGCGCGGAGCGTTCGAGGCTCGAGGTCGAACTCGCGAGTCTGCGTGCCCAGTTCGACACGGAACGGACCGCGCTTCGCGCCCAGTTCGAAGCCGAACAAAGCCGCGCGCGCGACGCCGATCGGCTGCTCTCGGAGAAGGGCTCGGCGGCGGAACAGGCGCGTGCTCGTTCGGAGGAGGCGCTGCGCGACGCGGAGCGCTTCCACTCCGAGTCGGTCACGCTGCGCAATACGCTCGCGGAGCGCGATGCGGCCATCGCGCAGGCGCTGCATTCGCTGGGCGAGCGCGATGCGCAATTGGTCTCCCTGCAGCGTGAGCATGCGCAGCTGGTCCCTAAGCTCGAGGCGCAGGTCGAGGAGGGAACGCGCTACGCCGCCGAGCTGCGCACGGTGACATTGAGCTTCGAGGAAGCGAGCGCCGAGCTCAAAAGGGCCCAGGGCTCGGTCGCCGTTCTCACGACGAAGCTGAAGGCGGGCGTGGTGGAGCTGAATTCCGCCCGAACCGAATTGAGCGGCGCGCGCGCGCAGGCGGCGTCGTACCTGGAGCAATTGAGCACGCGCGAGTGGCGCCGCGGCTTCGACCACAATCTGTTCCGCGAACTCGATGCCGAGATCGGCTCGGCGCAGGATGTGCGCGGGGCGCTGCAGTCGGAGCGCGACCGCCTACGGCATCAAGTGGCGGAGCTGATGGCCCAGGTGGCGGCGCGGGACGACTCGATCGCCAAACTCAAGGCGGCTGCGACCGAAGAGGAGACGCTGCTCGCGAAACAGGGAGAGGACATCCTCGAGCTCGGTCGCGAGCGTGCCGAGCTCAAGGACCGCATCGCGGCCGTGGAGGCCGAACGCGACCGCTTGAACGAGGCGCTGGCATCGCAGCACGAGTCCGTCGCGAGACTCGAGGCGGCGGCGGCGGCCGACGAGGCGAGGCACGCGCGGTACGAACGGGATCTGCAGAATCTCGATGGCGCGCGCAGCAGCCTGTTGGCGCAGATCGACGCCCTGGAAGGCGAGCGCGAGCGTCTGCAAGCCGACGTGGCGGCGAAGGCGGCGGCGACCCTGGCGGCACTGGCCGCGGGCGCGAGCGAGGCGGAACGGATCCGCACGACGCTCACCGCCGAGAACGAACGGATCAAGTCGGCCCTGACCGCCGAAAACGCCCGCATTTCCACGTCCCTCATCAGCGAGAACGAGCGGATCACGGCACTGCTCACCGGCGATGCCGAGCGCCTCAAGGCGCTGCACCACAGCGAGCTGACGCGCGTCAACGTGGCGCTCGCGGCGGCCGAACAAGCGCGCGCCGATCTCACGGCGGAGGTCGAGGAGCTGAAGTCCGAAGCACGCAACCGCGACGACGAGATGAGCGTGCTGATGGCGCATCTGCAGGAGGCGCGTCGCCCGATTCAGGCCATCGAAGCGGAGGTCAAACGCCTGACCGATGACTTGGCTGCGAAGACGCTCACCCTGGAAGCGCTCACCGAGGACAACCGCAACCTGCGGCTGTCGATCGAGCGCACCAAGGGGGCGCTCGAGGAGCGCGAATTTCTCATCCGGCGCTTGGAGCGCAGCGAGTCCAATAATGCCAATGTACTGGGGCGCATCCAGACCAGCATCGAGCGCCTGGGCGCTCCGGCCGGCCTCGCCGGCTCGGCGGCGCAGCCGGTGGAATGCACGGCCGAACTCGCGCGCATCGACGGTCAGCACAACACCTCGTACACCCTGGCGCGGCGCACCCGCATCGGCCGCGCGCCGGGCTGCGAGCTGCGGATCGACTCCTCGTCCGTCAGCCGTCACCACGCGCTGCTGCTGCTGGGTCAGCGCGACGCCATCATCGAGGATCTGAACAGCACCAATGGGGTGATCGTCAACGGCCGCAAGATCTCGCGGCAAATGCTCAACGACGGCGACATGGTGACCATCGGCGAGGCGCAGTTCCGTTTCAACCTGACGCTGGCTCCGCGTGTGCTGGAGGCGCCCGCGGCGGAGTGAGCGCTGCTCGCTGACCGCTTCTAAGACCGATTCGGCCGCGGGTCCGGTGCCTGCGGGCTGTGCGACCGCGAGGGCCGGAAGGGGGAATCGGGCCCGCCACCGGTGCATTTTGCGCACTTTCAGCGGCTTGCCCTTTATCGGCGGCCGCGAATCCGGTATCTTTCGCGCCCTTCGAGCGCGCTTAGCTCAGTGGTAGAGCATCACCTTGACATGGTGGGGGTCGGGGGTTCGAACCCCTCAGCGCGCACCATTTTCGATCAGATTGATCTTATGCCTGTAATTACACTGCCCGACGGTAGCCAAAAACGCTTCGATCAGCCGGTTTCCGTGGCGCAGATCGCGGCCAGCATCGGTGCGGGACTCGCCAAAGCGGCGCTGGCCGGCAAGGTGGACGGCATCCTGGTCGATACCTCGGCGCTGGTGGATCACGACGCGACGTTGAGCATCGTGACCGATCGCGACCCCGAGGGCCTGGAGATCATCCGGCATTCCACCTCGCATTTGATGGCGAATGCGGTGCAGGAGCTGTATCCCGACGCCCAGGTGACCATCGGTCCGGTGATCGAGGATGGTTTTTACTACGATTTCGCCTACAAGCGTCCGTTCTCCACCGACGATCTCGCGGCCATCGAGCGCCGCATGGCGGAGATCGCCGCCAAGGATTTGCCGGTGCACCGGCGCGTCATGCCGCGCGATGCCGCGGTCGAGCATTTCAAGCGCATCGGCGAGCACTACAAGGCCGAGATCATCGCGGCCATCCCGTCGGACGAGCCCATCAGCCTGTACGGGCAGGGCGATTGGGAGGATCTGTGCCGCGGACCACACGTGCCGTCCACGGGCAAGCTCAAGGCCTTCAAACTGATGAAGGTGGCGGGCGCCTATTGGCGCGGCGACTCGCGCAACGAAATGTTGCAGCGGATCTACGGCACGGCGTGGGCTACGAGTGCACAGCTGAAGGAATACCTCACCCGGCTCGAAGAGGCCGAGAAGCGCGACCACCGCAGGATCGGCCGCGAGCTCGACCTGTTCCATTTGCAGGAAGAGGCGCCGGGCGCGGTGTTCTGGCATCCGAAGGGCTGGGCGCTGTTCCAGCAGCTGATCGCCTACATGCGCGAGCGTCAGAACGCCGCGGGCTACCAGGAAGTGAACACGCCGGAGATCATGGACCGGGAGCTGTGGGTCAAATCCGGGCACATGGAGACGTTCGGCGAGAACATGTTCATGACCCAGACGCCGGACGAGCGTGTCTTCGCCATCAAGCCGATGAACTGCCCGGGGCACATTCAGGTCTTCAAGCAGGGTCTGCGCAGCTATCGGGAGCTGCCGTTGCGTTTCGCGGAATTCGGCAAGGTCCACCGCTATGAGCCGTCGGGTGCGCTGCACGGCCTGATGCGCGTGCGTGCGTTCACCCAGGACGATGCGCATGTGTTCTGCACGCCCGACCAGTTGACCTCCGAAGCGGTGAAAATCACCGAACTGATCTTGAGCATCTACCGCGACTTCGGTTTCGACGACGTGCGCATCAAGTTCTCCGACCGGCCGGCGAAGCGGGTGGGCTCCGATGAGGTGTGGGACAAGGCTGAGTCGGCGCTGCGCCAAGCCTCTGATGCCGCCGGCATCGAGACCACGCTGAACCCCGGCGAGGGCGCCTTTTACGGGCCCAAGCTCGAATTCGTGTTGCGCGATGCCATTGGGCGCGATTGGCAATGCGGCACCCTGCAGGTGGACTTCAACCTCCCGCTGCGCCTGGGCGCCACGTACGTCGGGGAGGACAATCAGAAGCACACGCCGGTCATGCTGCATCGCGCCATCTTCGGCTCGCTGGAGCGTTTTACCGGCATTTTGCTCGAACATCACGCCGGCAAACTGCCGCTTTGGCTGAGTCCGGTGCAGCTGGTGGTGATGGGAATTACCAACGCCCAAGACAAATATTGCCTGGAAGTTGCGGACGACCTGAGAAATCAGGGGCTTCGGGTAGAAACGGACTTGAGGTATGAGAAGGTAGGCTTTAAAATCCGCGAGCATACAATTAAGCGTGTCCCTTTCCTTCTAGTCGCCGGCGACCGGGAAGTCGAGGCACACACCCTGGCCGTACGCACGCGCAGTGGCAAAGACCTTGGTAGTTTGGAGTTCAAGGAACTCACCACCTTGCTTTGCGACGAAGTCGCGAGCCGCGGCCGTCTTGTTTTGGAGGATCGTGTATCGCAACGTCGAAGCGCGTAAGGCGCAATGAGGAGATCTCCGCACCCTCGGTGCGCGTGATCGCAGCGGATGGAAGCCAAGCAGGGGTCATGTCGCGCGCAGAAGCGCTCACGTTGGCCAGCTCTCAAACTCTGGACCTGGTAGAGGTCTCGCCAATGGCGGAACCGCCCGTGGTCAGGGTGATGGACTTCGGCAAATTCTTGTTCGAGCAGAACAAGAAGGCGCACGCCGCGAAGCGCAAGCAGAAGCAGATTCAGGTTAAAGAAATCAAGTTTCGTCCCGGCACGGAAGAGGCGGATTACCAGGTCAAACTGCGTAACATCATCCGATTCCTTACCGAGGGTGATAAGGCCAAGGTGACCTTGCGTTACCGCGGCCGTGAGCTCGTGCATCAAGACATCGGTCGGCGTCTCCTGGCGCGGATATCTGAGGATCTCGCACCGTACTCGGTGGTGGAACAGAATCCGTTGATGGAAGGCAAGCAGATGATCATGGTGTTCGGGCCCAAAAAGAAGTGAGCGGCGGACCTTAAACAAGTCCGTCTCCCGCCTGTAGCGGCGCCTTTCGGCAACGAGCGGCGCTTGTGAACAGGGCTATAAAACCAGGAGTTCGAACGTGCCCAAGATGAAAACCAAGCGGGCTGCGTCGAAGCGTTTTCGCAAAACAGCGAATGGCTTCAAGCGCGGTCAGTCCCACCGTCGTCATATTCTGACGAAGAAACCCAGCAAGCGTAAGCGTCAGCTGCGCCGCGAAGCCGGCGTGAGTGAGAGCGACATGGGTCGCGTAAAAGCAATGCTTCCTTTCGCTTAAGAGTTGGAGTTAGACAATGGCACGAGTTAAACGCGGTGTCGTCGCGGGTCGACGGCACAAGAAAATCCTCAAGAAGGCGAAGGGCTATTTCAACGCCCGGCGCAAAGTATTCCGTACGGCCAAGCAGGCCGTCATCAAGGCGGGTCAGTACGCCTATCGCGGCCGCCGCGAGAAGAAGCGCGAGTTCCGCGCGTTGTGGATCACGCGCATCAACGCGGCGGCGCGTCTGTGCGGCATGACCTACAGCACCTTGATCGATGGGCTGAGCAAGGCGGAGCTGGCGATCGACCGCAAGGTGCTGGCCGACCTCGCAATGCACGACATGCCGGCGTTTACGGCGATCGTCGAGAAAGCCAAGGCCAGCCTCGCGGCGTGAGCCGGATGGCTGCGCGGGGCTTGGCCTTCAAACCGGCCAGGCCCTGCGCTGACTTTTGGACTCGATCATGGCGCCCACCGAACCTCTGACGACCCTCATGGAGCGAGCCCTCGCCGAGGTGCATGCGTCCGTGGATCTGTCCGGTCTCGATGAGGTTCGCGTCGGGCTGCTCGGCAAGAAAGGATTGCTGACCGAACAGCTGAAGGGCTTGGGCGCGCTGCCGGCGGCCGAGCGACCCGCCGCGGGTCAGAAAATCAACGAGGCCAAGTCGGCCATCCAGGCGGCTCTGGAGGTGCGTCGCGCCGAACTCGAGACGGCCGCGCTGCATGCGGAACTGGCCAAGGGCAGGATCGATGTGACCTTGCCGGGCCGGGGCCAGGAGCCGGGCAGCGTGCATCCGGTGACGCGCACGCGGCTGCGCATCGAACAGATTTTCACCCAGGCCGGCTTCCAGGTGGCCACGGGCCCGGAGGTCGAGGACGACTTCCATAATTTCGAGGCATTGAACATTCCCGCCAATCATCCGGCGCGGGCGATGCACGATACGTTTTATTTCCCCGACGGGCGGCTGCTGCGCACGCATACCTCGCCCGTTCAGATACGCACCCTGCTCGCGCAGCCGCCGCCGCTCTCGGTCATCGCGCCGGGCCGCGTGTATCGCAACGATTCGGATATGACGCACACGCCGATGTTCCACCAGGTCGAAGGACTGGCGATCGGCGCGACGGTGAGCTTCGCGAACTTGAAGTCCATGCTGCACACCTTCGTCGAGCATTTCTTCGAGCAGCCGTTGGGCATGCGCCTGCGGCCCTCGTACTTTCCGTTCACCGAACCGTCGGCCGAGGTCGACATCGAGTGCGTGTTCTGTCGCGGCGCGGGTTGCCGCGTATGCAAACATACCGGCTGGCTCGAGATTCTGGGCTGCGGGATGGTTCACCCGAACGTGCTGGCGGCGGCGGGCATCGACAGTGAGCAGTGGCAGGGTTACGCGTTCGGCTTAGGGATCGAGCGTCTGGCCATGCTGCGTTACGGCGTCGACGACCTGCGGCTGTTCTTCGAAAACGACCTGCAATTCCTGAAACAATTTCCGTGAAGATCACTTATCGCTGGATGGGCGAATTCGTGCAGCTGACCGCGACGCCGGCCGAACTGGCCTCGCAGCTGACGCTCGCGGGGCTCGAAGTGGAAGCGGTGGTGCCGGCGGCGGCGCCGTTCTCGGGCGTGGTGGTGGGCGAGGTGCTCGAGTGCGGGCGCCATCCGAACGCGGAGAAGTTGTCGCTGTGCCAGGTGACGATCGATGGAACCAATCGCCTGCAGATCGTCTGCGGCGCCCCCAACGTGCGGGCGGGTCTCAAGGTGGCCGTCGCCCTGGTGGGCGCCGAGTTGCCGGGCGGAATGGTCATCAAGCGCGCGAAACTGCGCGGCCTCGAATCGAACGGCATGTTGTGCTCGGCGCGCGAACTGGGGTTGGGGGTCGAGCACGATGGCATCCTGGAACTGGCGGCGTCATTGCCGTTGGGTCAGGACATTCGCGAGGCGCTCGATCTCGATGATGCCTCGCTCGAAGTGAACGCCACGCCGAACCGCGGCGACTGCATGAGCGTGTTCGGCATCGCGCGCGACTACACGGCGGCGCACGAGCGGCGCTATTTGACCTTGTCCGTGCCGCCGGTGGCGGCGCGCAACGAAGCGGTGTATCCGGCCACCATCGATATCCCGGCGGCCGTGCCGGTGTTCGCATGCCGCGTGATCCGCGGCGTGAGGAGCGGCGGTGAGTCGCCGACGTGGCTGCGCGAGCGGCTGCGCCACGTCGGCATCAACAGCATTTCCCCCATCGTCGATGTCACCAATTATGTGATGACCGAATTGGGCCAGCCGCTGCATGCGTACGATCTCGAGCGTCTCACCGGCAGCATCACGGTGCGATATGCCAGGGCCGGCGAGCGCGCGGTCCTGCTCGACGACAAGGAGTACGCGCTCGATGCGGATCACGTGGTGATCGCGGACGCGAGCGGCGTGGTGGGGTTGGGCGCCATCATGGGCGGCCGCGGCACCGCGATTTCGGATACCACGACGACGGTGCTGTTCGAGGCCGCGCATTTCACGCCCGACGCGATTGCGGGCCGCGCGCGCCGGTTGGGACTGTTCACCGACGCCGCGCAGCGCTTCGAGCGCGGCGTCGATCCGAGCTTGCCGGTGGCGGCGCTCGAACGCGCGACCGCGCTGCTGCTCGAGATCGCGGGGGGCGAGCCGGGGCCGGTGCAAGTCACGCGCGGCGACGCGACGGTTCGTGGGCCTGGCGGGGAGGGTGGCGGCGAGCAGGCGTCGGCGCAGGCAGCCGACATTTGGGTGACGCTGCGGCGCGCGCGCCTGTCGCGCTTGCTCGGCGTCGAGGTGCCGGACGCCGAGGTGGCGGCGTTGTTGGGTGCCATCACCGACCGTGTCGAGACCACTCCCGAGGGTTGGCGCGTGCGCAAGCCGCCGCATCGCTTCGACGTGCGCATCGAGGCGGACCTTATCGAGGAGGTGGCGCGCCTGCGCGGCTTCGACAGCATTGCCGAGGCGCCGGCCATCGCGCCGCAGATCGCCGGCCTCTCACCTGAGTCGCACGTGAGCAATGAGCGCCTCCTCACCGCCATGGCCGACCGCGGCTACCGCGAAGTCATCACGTATACCTTCGTCGATCCCTCGTTGCAGCGGCAGTTGTTTCCGGGTGTCCCGGCGTTGGCGCTCGGCAATGCGATCTCCGCCGATTTGAGCGAGATGCGCGTGTCGTTGTGGACCGGGCTGGTACGGGCCGCGAGCGAGAATCTGCGCCGCCAACAACCACGCGTACGATTGTTCGAGATCGGCAAGAAGTTCGTGCTGTCGGCGCAGGGCGAACTGCAAGAAATCGAAACACTCGCCGGCATTGCCACGGGCACGCGGTGGGCGGAGCAGTGGGGCAGTGCGCGCGAGCCGCTCGACTTCTATGACGTGAAGTCGGATCTGCTCGGCGTGTTGGCGCTGACCGGCGATGCAGCGGCATTTCACTTCGAGCCCGGCGAGCTGCCGTGCCTGCGGCCCGGACGCACGGCGCGGATTTTTCGCGGCTCGGCCGTCGGCTGGCTGGGCGAGGTGCATCCGCAGTTGGCGAGGACCCTGAGCCTGCCGAACAACACTTTTTTGTTTGAAATAGAAATCGGATTAACTTTTACATCCAAACAATTGAAATTCAATAAGATTTCAAAGTTCCCGAGCGTGCGGCGCGACTTGGCGATCGTGGTGGATGAGAGCGTTCCGCTCGCAGTTTTGCAGGAAAATGTTACTGTTAGTGCGTCAGGCCTTTTGAGCGAGCTCCGGGTGTTCGATATCTACCGGGGACCAGGCGTAGAAACTGGACGAAAAAGTGTGGCTTTAGGCTTGATATTACAGGACTCTTCCCGCACTCTTACTGACATCGATGCAGATGCCGTGGTGACCGCAGTGGTTGCGCGGTTACGGGATGTTCTGAGCGCCTCCATAAGAGATCAATAAGCATGGCAGCCCTGACCAAGGCCGAAATGGCTGAGGCCCTATTCGATCAGTTGGGTCTCAACAAGCGTGAAGCGCGTGAACTCGTGGATCTGTTTTTTGAAGAGATTCGCGCCGCCCTGTCCTCAGGGGAGCAGGTGAAACTTTCGGGGTTCGGCAATTTCGATCTGCGCGACAAGAACCGGCGCCCTGGGCGCAACCCCAAGACCGGCGAGGAGATTCCCATCAGCGCCCGGCGCGTCGTCACTTTCCGTCCTGGCCAGAAATTGAAGGCCCGGGTCGAGGCCTATGCTGGAACCAAGCAACAATAGCGAACTGCCCCCCATCCCGGGGAAGCGGTACTTCACCATCGGCGAAGTCAGCGAACTGTGCGGCGTCAAGCCGCATGTGCTGCGTTACTGGGAGCAGGAATTTCCCCAGCTGAAGCCGGTCAAGCGGCGGGGCAACCGCCGGTACTATCAGCGGCAGGACGTGCTGGTCATCAGGCAGATTCGCAGCCTGCTGTATGAGCAGGGATTTACGATTGGCGGCGCACGGAACCGCCTCACCGGCGACGATGCGCAGGTGGACCTCAACCAGAGCCAGCAGCTCATCCACCAGATGCGCCTCGAGCTGGAAGAGCTGCTCAAGATCCTCCGCCGCTAGGGTTTCAGCGGGAGGCAAGTTCTCGAGCCCCTTTTGGGCTATCATTCGGTCCCTCGGTCGGGGCGTGGCGCAGCCTGGTAGCGCACTTGCATGGGGTGCAAGGGGTCGCAAGTTCGAATCTTGTCGCCCCGACCAATATAAAACGCGATTTCCGAAAATCATTGTGGCCAAGCCTGTGGCCAAGTAGAAAAGCGAAGTTTGCTTCACGGAGAGAGGCCCCTATGGATGGGCTAGCGTGGCGGGAGAGACCTTCGAGGGTTGCGCCGATGACCGATGACGACCGGATCGAAATCAACTCGAAAAAACATGATGGGCAAGCCCGTAATCCGGGGTACCCGAATTCCTGTCGAGCTGATCGTGCGTAAAGTGGCGGAGGGCGCCGACGAGCAGGCGCTGCTTGGGGCTTATCCCACGCTGACCGCAGTGGATGTTGAAGCGGCTCTGCGGTGGCCGAGTACAGGCGGCAGAAGGTGACGGAAATGCGGGGGATCGTTCTAGGCTCCTGCGCTGAGGTGACGTCGGGTTTCTTTATATCCCAGCCGGGTGCGAGCCGACTTGGCCCTCCTCAGGGTGCGATGCATACGATGTATCCCGAACGCATCGACCCGGCTATTCGTCGGAATCTGTTGTACTTCGATGTCGTCGATTTCCCAAAGCCGGTAGCCATGCCCTCCGCTCCCAACTGTGCGGTGCTGGTAGAGCAGGGATTCCTTCAGCACACGCCGTTAGACATGTCGGAAGAATCATTGTCTCGTGACGCGGGGGACCCGTATGGAGCATTGCACCGCTACGCGTTCGAACAATGTGAAGCGCGCGATCCGGGTGCGTGGAGTTTCGCACCACTAGTTCGAACGCCGGGGTGGGCTCAGAAGCTTCATCCGACTCAACCGGACATCGTGGAATCACGTGGGATTGAATTTCAGTTGTATAACGCGCTTCCGGTGCCACGGGCCGACGCTGAGTATGTCGACATCCTTGAATTCAAGGCTCGCCGCGAGGACGAACTTCTTGCACTACGCGGTCACATGGATGGCCTGTACGCCGAGATTGTTCGCTCCGCTGACATACCGCGCGCAAAAATCGCCGCGCTCTACCAGTTGGACAAATCGATTGCCGACGTGATCGCTGTAATGAACGCTTCTCGATTGCCGTTTGATCTGAAGCGGATAAGCATCGACCTTGGCCTACAAATCGTGGGTGACTTTACTGCTGCGGAGTGGGTGGCCGACAAATTTCATTCCGAGCATGCGGCAGCGTTTGGAATAGCCGCCGCAAGCTATCGGTTCGTCAAGACAGTTTTCCGTTCGCCGGTAAAACGCGAGGGTCCGCTCATCTATATAGATAGTGCATTACGTGAGCAAGTGGTGGGCAGGGGTCAACGACTTCGTACTTAACGCGGGGCCGCTTATGGCGAAGCTACCAGCCTCGATGCTGCGCTTATCTTGCAGAGGGTCGCGGTAGAATAAAAAGATCGTATCGTAGAGCAAGATCGAATTTATGGAAAAGACCGCTTGGAACGAGGCGATTGTTCATCTTCGCTATTGTCGTTTAATCGCTCACGCTGATCCTTTCGTCGTTACTTTTGCTGGTGTTGACTACCGAGTTGGTTTCCAGGATGAGCGCTTCTCGTCAGAAAAAGCCTATCTGATAACGAGGATTGACGGAGGCACGGTAGAGATGCGCTTCTTGCTTTGGATGTCTGTATATACCGGCGAAGACGCAATAGGCTCGGGTGAAAAAATTGATTCTCGGTTCGTTTGGTATCGCGGAGACTTCGATATTAAGCAAGTAAGCTTGCAACGGTTCCTCATCGCAGCGGAAAGATCACAAAGCAGAAAATGGCCGCGCAGGAAACGCGAATTGTTCGACGGTGCGCTGATTTACTTCTCTGCGGCGATCCGCACTGGCGTAAATATGATGCCGACGAATTTAGGGCTGTTCGCGCTGTCGCTAGAATGCTTGGGCAACGTGAAATACGGAAAACGGGATGCACACTATACTTTTGGAAACCGACAGTTCCTCCAGTACCTTACAAAGCGGCTTGCGCCGCTAAAGAGAGATGAAAAGACGAGGGCTGCGGTCAAAGACATTCAGAAACGCCTGCAAGCTGACATAGACTTACTCAATCATCTGCGAAACGATTTCTATGGTCACTCTCTACTTCACCTAACGAAAGATCGGAAGGAGTTGGTCCGGCTGCTACGTGAGTGGTACAGGCGAAACGGCGCAACAAGCACTTTCGCGAATCTCTCGTTTCAATCCGAAAGGATTCGCGGTGACGTACAGCGCGAGGCCCCGGCGCTGTATAAACGGGGGTTGAGGCTGAATCGGCTCTTTATTTTCCTTGCAATTGGATTGCACGCAAAAATTCCCTTTGGAACACACGATTGGCGAGTCCTTGGTGACTTAAGGGACGAAGAGCAATGGGAATACGGAGGCGGCAGAATAACCTTCCGATCCGGTTTGGTCGAGCCTGGTCATACGGCGCCAATCGAGAGCGAACCACACGATTAGGCTGGAATTGACCCCTCCGCTTGCCCAAGGTGAATCACCAGCCCGGCTAGTTTCTCCAATGGTCTCGACGTCCCCCCAATATTGAGTAGCGTTTCGGTTTAGAGTCTAGTCGCGGCCAGGNNGGAGTGCGCCAGGTCAGCCCGTCGAAACGGGCGTAATCGCGATCCGTCGTGATCCATTCGCATCCGAATTCAATCGCGAGTGCCGCGAACCACGCATCCTGAGCGATATTTCCTTTGGATTGGGATTGCCGACAAAGCGAGTCAAATATATCCCAATGCCGATCACCGGGCACAATGAGCGTTGCGTTGGGTTGCTCCAGCACCGTACGGCAGAATGCGAAGGCATCATCCAACGAGCTTGGAATTTTGAATATGCGCGGATGTGTGCATATGCGGACCACGCTCGCTAGTACCTGCGGCGCAACGCCATAGGCGGACGGACCATTGATCGCTGTTTCCAGCCATGACTTGTACCGTGGGTGGTCTTCGGCGTCAGAACGAAAGGCGTAAATCAAGACGTTGACGTCGCAGAGGATCAATCGCGACCTTCTAGACGGTCGAGGAGACTGGCGCTGTCGTTGAGGTCTACGCCTGCCCTAATGCCGCCTCCAGCGCGGCACGCCGGTAGCGTCACAATCGATCGCTCCGATCGTTTCATGGGACGGCGCAAAGCGAGCTGAAGCCCTTGCTCTAGCAGGAATGTGAGCGTCACACCGCGCCGCTCGGCCTCCTGACGTGCACGTTGTAACAGACTCTCCTCGAGTCGGACCGTGGTTCTCATGTGTCAAAGCATACCTCGAGTATGTCTGTATGTCAAAAATGATGTGCCTGACATGGGATGCAAGGGGTCGCAAGTTCGAA
>PLAH01000005.1 GCA_003134045.1 Gammaproteobacteria bacterium | reverse complement strand
GACTCTTCAATCCGTTCCGCGTGTGTCGATGCGCACGAGCGGACCCGTTCTGACCGAAATCGAGATGCGGGGCATTGACCTGCCGGCGGTTGGCAACCCACCGACCGTCGGATTTTATTTAGACGAAACTCCGTTGACTGCGCCCGCGGTTGCCCAAAATGGAATGGCCGTCACCGATCCGAATCTGTATGACCTCCCTCGCATTGAGGCGCTGCGCGGCCCGCACGGAACCCATTACGGATCCGGCTCAATGGGCGGCACGGTAAAGCTCCTGCCGAATGCCCCAAACCAGACGGCGCTTGACGCCTCGGCGAAAGATGAAACGCAAAGCTTTCTTCCGCGAACAGGAAGATTGGCGACGTCTCTACCAAGACAACCCAAGTCCAATAAAGTCTAGAGGGAGCAAATTTAAATGCGCATTGCGTTATGTCTTTGCATTATTCTCATTGGTGCGTTATCAGCAAGCACATCCCTTGCCGACGAGCCACCGTCCGCTACTCTACAAGAAGTTGTCGTGACCGCTACAAAGCGAAGCGAGAACTTGCAAGATATCCCGATGGCGGTATCCACACTCGGCGCCGCAGACATCGAACAGCGTGGTATCGTTGACTTTGGCGACTACCTACCTAGCGTGCCTGGCGTGGCACTTGAGGATAGAGGGCCAGGCCGCAACAAAACCGTGATACGTGGCATATCCTCATCCACCGATCCCGCGGAAATTCCTACTGTATCGACTTATTTCGGTGACACGCTTCTCTCGATTCTGCCGACGACACAGCAAAGCAGCATCGACCTAAAATTGGTCGACATCGACCGCGTTGAAGTATTAAAGGGGCCGCAGGGAACATTATACGGGGCGGGCTCTATGGGCGGCACGGTCCGTGTTATACCAAATCAACCGGACCTAAATTCGTATTCCATCGAAGCGAACGCCGGTACCAATTATATGGGGCGCTCAGATCGTTGGGGTGACAACTTCGAAGCGATACTGAACGCGCCTGTCGTTCAAGATATATTCGCCCTCCGATTCGTCGGTTACCACATGATGGATCCAGGGTACATCGACAACGTCGTATCGGCCATACCTCAATTCCAGATTCCGAATTACAGCCGGAGAAATGTCAACGATGAGACGACCGATGGCGGACGAATTACCGCTCTGTACAAAGCGACAGAACAGTTATCCGTAACAGCATCGATCGCTAGCCAAGCGACAAGAATGGATGGTCTACCGGACGATTACCCGAATGGCGTTGGTCTATATACGCAGGATCGTTATGCCAATGAACTACTTCAAGACAAAGACACAATCGGGTCGCTAAATGTCAAGTACGACGCGCACGACCTCGAACTCGTCTCCGCGACGTCCTACATTCATAGGATCACTGATCAAATTCGAGACCTGGAAGGCTTTTATGGCATTCCCGCCAACCTCGATGATGAGACAACAGGGCATTTCTTCTCACAGGAGATCCGTGCGTCGTCGTTAGGAAGTAGTCCTCTCCAATGGATTGGCGGGATCTATTTCTCGCAGGAAGACGGGCTGTTGGATCAGAATTCTTACTGGAGCGGAACCACCATATCCGGTGAACGGAACTTCCAGAATATTTTGCTGGGAGGCCCTGTAATTGGACCTACTCAGGCTCCGCTACTGTGGTTGGACCACTTGGCTACCAAAAAGACGCGTCAGATCGCCGGCTTCGGCGAGAGCTCTTACAAGCTCACGGATAAATGGACTGCGACCGTCGGGGCGCGTTATACGACATATAAATCGAGCCTTCTCGACTACAACTTGGACTCCATCATCGGCGGCCCGACCAGGGAAACTTACCGCGATGTTTCTGAAAATGCGTTCACGCCAAAATTCAATGTGAAGTACGAGGTCAGCGAAGACTTGAACATATACGGTCAAGTAGCGAAGGGGTTTCGCTTAGGTACTCCGAATGTTCCCACTGCGGCGTTGTGCGATGCTGACCTAGTCAAACTTGGCTTCAGCGAGGAGCCGGTAGCAAAAAAGTCCGACTCTCTATGGAGCTATGAGGTTGGCGAGAAGGCGCGGCTATTTGGCGATCGAATGACCGTTGATAGCGCCATCTTCTACATCAATTGGCAAAACGTCCAAACGGACATCGTATTGCCAACTTGCGGCTTTCAAGTCGGCGCGAACGCTGGAAGGGCGACAAGTAGAGGTGTCGAAGAGGATCTGGTGTTTGCGCTATCAAGAGCGTGGCGCTTGAACGTAAGCGGCTCGTACGTTGACGCAGTACTCGCGGAGAACACCTTGGCGGGTTCGGGTATCAATGGATTAAAGGGCGATCGGCTCCCGGGTGTTCCTCGCGTGAATTTGGAGGCCGGTCTGGAGTATCAATTTTCTTTCGCGGGAACACCGGGTGGGTTTGCCCGCGTAGATGCGATTCACGTCGGCAACTATTACAACGATTTTATTACGTTGCACGAAGGAATCGCCTCCGGCGATTACACGCTGGTAAATTTCAGAGTTGGCGTCGCGCGCGGCAAATGGAGTACCGAAATGTACGTCAAGAATGCCGCAAATGTACATGTCGTCCTTCTGATAGATCCCGAGTTTCCTGATGGACGGGAGACCATAGGTCCACCGCGATCTATCGGCATCAATGTACGTTACCGAGATTGAGCTGGTGCAATTGGGGACGCGCGCCCGCGGGCCTTACGGGGGCGGGGCGCACCATTCAGTTAAAGGGTTGAAATGAACCTTTTGGTGTTGGTTAAGCCTCGACCGATTGCTCATTCGCCGGGAGTCGGTCATATCGACCAGTTTGCAGATCAGTTGGGAGCGCGTGGTGTGATGGTCCTCAAGCGAATCATTCGGTATGCCACATCGTTCGCAGTGCTTGAACTGGCAACGTTTGCGCTCGCGTGCGCAGTGTCCGCGCAGAATGCGAACAGCCTCAGCGCGCCTTCAGCAAAAGCGGACCGCGACGCATCCAGCCGGTTAGCCGGAGGGAACGATGCGCATCAGGGCTACTTCTCGCCGCTGAAGTCCATTGATAAGAAATCGGTCGGTAGGCTTGGCTTTGCCTGGGCCTCCGATCTAGGTACCGTGCGTGGACAGGAAGCAACTCCTCTGGTCGTCGACGGCGTCATATACACCTCCGGCTCTATCGGAATTGTATATGCGTTAGATGCCGCAACGGGACAAGAGAAATGGCGGTTTACCCCACAGGTGAATCCGATGTCCATGCGCAATCCGTGCTGCGACACCGACAATAAGGGCGTTGCGGTCGGTCAGGGGCGAGTGTACGTTGCGTCGGTCGACGGCCAGCTGCACGCGCTCGATGCGGCGACAGGACACGAATTGTGGTCGATCGACACAATTATCGATCACAAGTTGAGCTACTCGAGCAGCGGCGCGCCAGTCATCGCTCACGATGTCGTCGTTATTGGCAATAGTGGTGGCGACATGGATCGTGGTGGCGTGCGTGGCTACGTGTCGGCGTTCGATTTGAAGAACGGATCGCTCAAATGGCGCTTCTTTACAGTGCCCCCAGCGCCGGGTCGGCGATTCGAGCATCCCGAGATGGCGTTGGCCGCTCGGACGTGGGATCCCGCGCGCAGTGCCGATGATGCGGGCGGGGCTACGGTGTGGGACGGCATGACCTACGATCCGGACGTGAACCTGCTCTATTTCGGCACCGGCAACGCCGCTCCCAACAATGGGGGTAGAGTCGGAGCGGATCATGATCTTCTATTCGCCTGCTCCATCCTGGCGGTGAATCCGGATACGGGGAGAATGGCTTGGCATTACCAAACCACGCCGGGGGATCATTGGGACTTTGATGCCACGCAGAAGCTCGTGTTGGCGGATCTGACGATCGACGGGCGGCAGCGTCGTGTCGTCATGCAGGCGAACAAAAATGGATTCTTCTACGTGCTCGACCGCGTTTCAGGGCAACTCATCTCGGCCGAGAAATTCGCCTATGTCAATTGGGCATCATCCGTAGACCGTAGCACCGGGCGTCCGATCTTGACCGAGCGAGCCAACTACGTCGGCAAGCAGTCGATTCTCTATCCGGCGTCCGTGGGTGCTCATACCTGGCCGCCGATGTCGTTCGACCCTATGTCTCGCTTGGTTTACATCCCCGTCATCGACGCTCCGGGTGCGTGGATTGACTTGGAAGCCAATCATGAACATATAAAGTTCATCAATGGCGCGTTCACGACGCTCGAACTCCTTCCGGACGACAATTACGATGCGGCTGCGCTGCGACCGTTATTCGGACCCGTGCCGGAACTCAACGCGATTCAAGGTGAACGAAAGGGTCGTCCTCTGGTTCGTGAGTTGATTCGCGCGTGGAATCCGGTGACGAATAAAACGGTCTGGGAGCACGAGACCTCATCCGGCGTTCGAGGTTATGACGGCGGGGTGCTGAGCACCGCGGGCGGTTTGGTCTTCCAGGGACGAGGCAGCGGCGATCTTTTTGTTTATGCGGCCGATACCGGCGCGATTCTGAAGGTGCTGCAGACGGGCAGTCACATCATGGCCGCTCCAATGAGCTATGAAGTCGACGGAACTCAATATGTCGCTGTGCAGACCGGCTATGGGGGTGGCGCCATGGCCATTGGGACCATTCCACCGTCGAGCGCGGCATTCAAATACGACAACGAGAATCGCATTCTCGCTTTCCGACTCGATGGTGGATCGGTACCATTGCCGCGGCTGCGAAGTCCCGAGCCGTTTCCAGAACCCCCTGCTGAGCGGCAGAAGGCGGCACAGATCGCGCATGGCGAAGTCAAATTCATCGAGCAGTGCGCGCGCTGTCACAAGTTTGGTCCGAGCGTTACTCCAGACTTGAGCAATTTGACGGCGGGACTGCACGCTACCTTCAACGACATTGTTCTAGGCGGTGCATTCTCTGCGGTGGGGATGGAGAAGTTCGACGATCTCCTCAGTGTTGATGATGTGGAAGCCATCCATGCCTACCTGATTGATATCCAGCAGCAGGTATTTGCGAAACGGCACCATTGAACGGTACACGGTTGCGCAAAATTGGGAATGTGAGATGGACGGCTCGCCTATGCGTTCTTTCTCTCAGGTGCGTGTTTTCCTCTACGTCGATGGTCTTCGAGCACAGCAGGAGTTGCGTATGAAATCAAATGGTCTGCCTTCGTCTGTCATCGCTATGATGGCGTTGTTTAGCGCCTGCCTGCCGGCACACGGCCAAGTACCAGTCGTCACCTATGATCTCGTCATTCATGGCGGCCGCGTCATCGATCCGGAAACTGGTCTCGACGCCATTCGTGATGTCGGAATCACGGGGAATACCATTGCCGCGGTGTCTACGGAAAAGCTTCACGGCAAGCGGATCCTTGATGCCGGGGGCCTCATCGTGAGTCCAGGCTTTATCGATCTTCACCAGCATGGCCAGGAGCCTGAAGACTACCGCCTCAAGGCGTTCGACGGCGTCACGTCTGCATTGGAGATGGAGATTGGTGCGCGCGACATCTCGACCTATCTGTCCGAGCGCTCCGGCGGGGCGCTCATCAACTATGGCGCTACCGCGAATTACGATGCGGCTCGCGCTACTGCTTTTCATACCCCGGTGCCGCAGGGCGAGATCCTTCCGCATGCCGGCCCGGGCACGAACGATCCCGCCACTCCTGAGCAGATTCAACAGATAGAGTCCATTCTGCGCGAACAAATTCACGCCGGAGCGCTCGGCGTAGGCATGGGGATCCAATATGTGCCCGGAGCGAACCACGCCGAAGTAATTCAGATCTTTCAGCTCGCTGCCAGCTATCATCTGCCTGTCTACACCCATGTCCGCAGTGCGGGTGCCATTGACCCCGGGAGCGTGGAGGCGGTAGGCGAAGTGATCGCTGCTGCCGCGGTTACCGGCGCGTCGCTTCACGTCGTTCACATCAATAGCAGCTGCCTGAAGCTCGCCCCTCTTTGCCTTCAGATGGTGGCGGGAGCTCGGGCTCGCGGGCTCGACGTGACGACCGAAGCCTATCCATACATAGCGGGTATGACGCAGATCAACGCCGCCCTCTTCAATCCGGGTTGGCAGGAAAAATTCGGCATTACGTACCACGACCTTGCTTTGCCCGATACCGGCGAGCGGCTCACTCGGGAACGCTTCGAGCAACTCCATGCGGATCCGAAACCGCAGACAGTTCTACTCTTCATGAACGATGAAACGACTGTAGACAATGACATACGCAATCCGCTAGTCATGATCGCCAGCGACGGCGTGCGCGGTCATCCTCGTGAGGCGGGAACCTACTGTCGAATTCTCGCACGGTATGTCCGTGAGCAGCGGAGCCTCACCTTAAGTGACGCCGTTCGCAAGATGAGCCTCATGCCGGCGCAACGGCTCGCGGCATCCACACCCGTGGGCGCGAGAAAGGGCCGGATACAACCGGGTGCAGATGCAGATATCGTCGTTTTTGATCTTACGACCGTTACCGATCATTCTACTTATGGTCATCCTGACGAAACCAGCACGGGGATGAGGTATGTCCTCGTTCAGGGCGTTCCTATCATTGAAGACGGGAAGCTTCTTTCCAATAAGCTTCCCGGTAAGTCCATCACAGCGACACCTCACTAATCATCGATTAAATCGTCAAGGGGATTGAGATGGATAGGGTGCAGCTTTCGAGAGAATCGTCCGAAACTCGCAAGGGTGCCACCTGCTGGCTCGGGTTCATGTGCTTTGGGTTCAGCCTGGTGTCCGCGGCGGCCGAGTCCCCAATCTCTCTACCGGGCGATCGCGCGTTTCCAGAGAGTATCACAGCACTTCGTGACGGCACGCTATTTGTCGGTAGCGTTGTGACGGGAGGAGTCTACCGAATTGATCCTCGCACCCATACCGCAACGACATGGATTCAAGCCGGGACTTATGGCACCCGCTCGATCACCGGCGTTTTGGCAGACGAGCGTGCGCAAACGCTCTGGGTGTGCTCCAACGACTTATCTGGCATCGGCGTTGCGGGTCCGAGCGCTGTGCCCGGCAGCGCATTGAAGGGATTTGATCTTAAGTCTGGTGTTGGCAAAATCAGTGCCGCATTGCCGGGAGATAAGACCCTCTGTAACGATATCGCCATCGGTCCTGATGGCTCGGCTTATGTGACGAATTCCGCGGCACCGGAAATTCTCCGGTTGTCGCCGAAGGGGAAGCAGTTGGAGGTATGGGCATCGGATCCTTCGGTACAGCCACCCGCGGGGGGATCCGGATTGGACGGCATCGCATTTAGCGCTGATGGCAATCTATACGTCGACACTTATACGCCTGGCGATCTGTATCGCGTGGAGGTTCGAAGCGCCAAGGCCGGCAAGTTCACAAAGCTCAAGGTTCCGCGTCCGCTCGTTTTGACTGATGCAATTCGGGTAATCAGCGGCAACACCTTTCTCCTTATTGAAGGCGGCGGACGATTGGATCGGATGACCGTGAACGGCGAGGCGGTATCTATCGACATACTCAAGGGCGGCTTTTCAGTGCCTACTGGAGTGGCGATCGTGGGTCACACAGCGTGGGTCAGCGAAGGTCAATTGTCTTACCTGTTTGATCCTGCAAAAAAGGGTCAAAGTCCCAATTTGCCGTTCCGCATCTACCCGGTCGAGATACCCGCACACTGAGCGTTAGCAGCGAAAATGAGCCAGCGGACATCCCGCGGCCGCCGACGTCGTCACTGTCTAGATAGAAAAGCGAGATGACGATGCACGCATATATTTATGATCATGCCCGCACGCCGCGGGGGCGGGGGCGGCCGGACGGTTCCCTGCACGAGATTACCGCTGTCGAACTCGCCGCGACGCCGCTGCGGGCTATTGCCGAGCGCAATTCGCTCGACACGTCGCTGATCGACGATGTCATTCTAGGTTGTGCTCAGCCCTTGGGCGAGCAGGGCGGCGTGATCGCGCGCGCCGCCGTGCGCGCCGCCCGTTATGACGAGAGCGTGGCCGGCGTTCAAGTCAACCGCTTCTGCGCCTCGGGACTGGACGCGGTCAACAATGCCGCGGCGCAGGTCGCCGCGGGCGCGGCCGACGGGGCGATCGGCGGTGGGGTCGAGAGCATGTCGCGTATCCCGATCGCGATGATCGACGCGGCTGCCTGGGTTGCCGATCCTTGGCAGGCCTATCACGGCCATTTCGCGCCGCAGGGCATCGGAGCCGATCTGATCGCGACACTGGACGACTTCAGCCGCGAGAGTCTGGACGCCTATGCGCTTGAAAGCCAGCGCCGCGTCGCCGCTTCGCGGGCGGCGGGCGCATTCGACCGCGCCGTGGTTCCGGTCACCGATCTCATCGGACAGATCGTGCTCGATCAAGACGAGTATCCGCGCCCCGGCACGACGATGGAGATGCTCGCCGGTCTCAAGCCCGCTTTTGTCGGCATGGGCGCGGCGGGGTTCGATGCGATCGCGATCCAGCGCTACCCGCAAGTCGAGGCGATCAATCACGTCCACACCGGCGGCAATTCGGCGGGCATCGTCGACGGCGCCGCGGCGGTGCTGGTCGGCAGCGAAGCTT
Organism: Gammaproteobacteria bacterium; assembly: GCA_003134045.1. Classification (GTDB taxonomy): domain Bacteria; phylum Pseudomonadota; class Gammaproteobacteria; order Steroidobacterales; family Steroidobacteraceae; genus Bog-1198. The sequence continues at coordinate 20,298 of PLAH01000005.1, read as the reverse complement.
TCGGAAGCGCGATCGGGATGAAGCCACGCGCGAGAATCAGAACCTTTGCCAACATCGGTTCGGAGCCTACCATCATGCTGACTGCGCCGGCCGAAGTGACGCGCAAGGCGCTCAAGCGGGCAGGCATGGACGTCAATGACATCGACCTGTTCGAAATCAACGAGGCGTTCGCCAGCGTCGTGCTGCGTTACATGAACGAACTGGGCATCGACCATGACCGCACCAATGTCGCGGGCGGGTCGATCGCGCTTGGCCATCCACTGGGCGCTACAGGCGCGATGCTCATCGGCACGGTCCTCGACGAACTGGAACGGCGCAATCTCAACATCGCGCTCGTCACCTTGTGCGCAGCCAATGGACTGGGCACCGCAACCATCATCGAACGAGTCTGATCATGACCGACCTTATCCGGTGCGCTATCGCCGACGGCATCGCCACCCTCACCTTGGACGATCCCAATGCGCTGGTAAACACGATGTCGCCCAAATGGGTCGACGAAATGAACCAGATCATCGACGTGCTGGCAGCCGACGAGTCAGTCACCGGCATCATCATCGAATCGGCCAAGTCCGGTTTCATGGCCGGCGCCGACCTCAAATTCATCCTCGAGAATATCGAGTCCATGGCGGTGCTCGACGCCTTCGCGTTCAGCCAGGGGGCGAGCCGGCTGCTCCGCAAGATCGAAACTTGCGGCAAGCCGGTCGTGGCGGCGATAACAGGGTTTGCGCTCGGCGGCGGCTATGAACTGGCGCTAGCCTGCACCTATCGCATCATCGCTGACAATCCCAAGGCCGTGGTCGGCCTGCCCGAAGTCGATCTCGGGCTACTGCCTGGCGCCGGCGGTACGCAGCGCCTGCCGCGCCTGATCGGTGTCCCGGCGGCGACCGACATGATGCTCGAGGGCAAAAGCTATGCGCCAGCCGCTGCCCTCAAGATGGGCCTGGTGGACGCGGTCGTCCCGGTCGAACAAGTCCTGGAGACCGCTCGCGCTTGGCTCGCGACCGCCCCCAACCCACAACGCGCTTGGGACGTGAAGGGCTTCAATCTGCCCGAATCTGAAGGGCTGCTGACCTATCGCAACGCTGCCTTCTTCAGCGCCGCGACGGCGAAGCTGCGCGCCCGATATGGCGATAACTATCCGGCGCCGATCGCCATCCTGACCTGCATCTTCGAAGGGGTACAGGTGCCGATGGACAAGGGATTGCTGGTGGAAGGCCGGCACTTCGCGCGCCTGCTGACCGCCCCCGTCGCGCGCAACATCATCCGCACCATGTTCATCAACAAGAGTCTCGCTGAAAAGGGCGCGCGTCGTCCGGCCGGCGTCGAAAAGACGACGGTCCGCAGGATCGGCGTGCTGGGCGCGGGCATGATGGGGGCGGCCATTGCCTTCGTCGCCGCGCGGGCTGGCATCGACGTCGTGCTGCTCGACGTGTCGCGGGAAGCGGCCAAAAAAGGCAGGCGCTATTCGGTGAAGCTGCTGGCCAAGTCGGTGGACCGGGGCCACCTAACGCAGGAGCAGGCCGACGCCGTGCTGGCGCGGATCACTCCGACCGACGATTATGCCGATCTGGCGGGCGTCGACCTGGTGATCGAAAATGTGTTCGAGGACACCTCCATCAAGGGCGAAGTAACGCGCAAGGCGGCCGCCGTGGTCGGCGACACCGCGCTGTTCGCATCGAACACCTCGAGTCTGCCGATTACCCAGCTGGCCGAAGCCTTCCCCCGGCAGGAGGATTTCATCGGCCTGCACTTCTTCTCGCCGGTCGACAGGATGGCGCTTGTCGAAGTGATCCTCGGCAAGAAGACTGGCACGGCGGCGCTGGCCCGCGCGCTCGATTTCATCGCCCAGATCCGCAAGACGCCGATCGTCGTCAACGACAGCCGCGGCTTCTACACCAGCCGCGTGTTCCTCAGCTTCGTGCATGAAGGCGCCGAGATGTTGCGTGAGGGGATCAGCCCCGCGCTGATCGAAAATGCCGCGCAACTGGGTGGTATGCCCGTTGGCCCTCTCGCGGTGACCGATGAAATCACCTTGCAACTGCCCATCAAGATCGTCCGCCAGACCGAGAGCGAAGACCCGGCGTTTCGGCGGCCGGCCTCGATGGAAGTCCTTGAAACGATGGCGGAACAGCACGGTCGCACCGGGCGCAAGGGCGGGGCGGGATTCTACGATTATCCCGAAGGCGGTAAGAAGCGGTTGTGGCGTGATTTGGCGAAGTATTTCCCGCCTAAAGCGGATCAGCCCGCGGCGGATGAGGTCCGTAAGCGCCTGCTCTACAGGCAGGCGTTGGAATCCGCGCGCTGCCTGGAAGAAAAGGTGCTAACCCATCCTGCGGATGCCGATATTGGCGCGGTGCTCGGCTGGGGTTTCCCAACCTGGACCGGAGGGACGTTGTCGCTGATCGAGACCGTGGGTGTGCCTAAGTTCGTCGCCGAGTGCGATCGCCTGGCCTCGCTTTACGGCGCGCGCTTCACCCCCACGGTTGGCCTGCGCGCGATGGCTGATGCGGGGCGCGGGTTCGACTGGTCATGACGGGTGATAGCGATAGTCATGTTGCACGCTCTGAGGCTCCGCGAAGCAGGCGATGGCGATCTTGCTTTCCTCAAGGCCAAGATCGCGACGGAGGCGTTCTTTGCCCAGGATATCCTGCCACAGGCGGCCGCATTGCTCGGGCCGGTGACGAACGGCGCCACGCTGTTGTTCGATGTGCCCGAAGAGCAGTTCTGCCGCTGAGCGACGACATCGGCAGCCATAAGGACATCATCGGTTTCGGGGAATGTTGGATAACCTCACTATTTTGCATGAGGGACTGCCCAATAAACATTCACGACGCATCTTGGTCGTCGTCACTATGCTCTGCCGTCTCAATAAAACCGGATGTATAAAAAATGAAGGGATTATGCTTGCGGGCCTGATGCAGGCGGCGCCGTTGCTGATTAGCGGTATCCTGCGTCATGCAGCGGTGGCGCACGGAGATCGGGAGATCGTCTCCCGCCTCGTTGACGAGCCGCTTTGGCGCTACGATTGGTCGCGGTGCGCGGATCGCACAGGCCGGCTGGCCCAGGCGCTGGAGAGGCTGGGTATCGTGCCGGGCGATCGGGTCACTACCCTCGCCTGGAATACCCACCGGCACATGGAGCTGATGTATGCCGCGCCCGGAATGGGGGCCGTTCTGCACACTGCCAATCCCCGCCTTTCGGATGAGCAAATCGTGTATACGATCAACCATGCCGGCGGGCGTGTGCTCTTTTTTGACCGTTCCTTTGTGGCCCTCGTCGGAAGAATTGCGCACCGGCTGGCGTCGATAGAGCACTTCGTGATGTTGAGCGACGCGGAGCGCCTGATGCCAGGTGCTGTGGATGCCGTGAGCTGTGAAGAGCTTATCGCTGCCGAACAGGGTGGCTACGCCTGGCCGAGCTTCGATGAAACGACTGGCGCGATCCTCTGCTTCACGTCTGGTACTACCGGCGATCCCAAGGGCGTCCTGTACAGCCATCGCTCCATTGCCTTGCACGCGCTTGCCGCGGGGCTGCGTGGCTCTCTCGATATTTCGGCATTCGACGTCATCATGCCCTGCTCCTCGCTCTATCATGCGACCGCTTGGGGCCTGCCATTCGCCGCCGCCGTCAATGGCGCCAAATTCGTCTTGCCCTGTGACAAATTCGACGGCGCCAGCCTGCACGAACTGATCGCATCTGAAGGTGTGACCATGTCCTGCGGCGTGCCGACGATCTGGAGCATGTATCTCGCGCATCTCGACGCCATCGGCACCGACGCGGGCACCTTGCAGCGCATCGTAATCGGGGGGTCGGCAATGCCCCGCGCGATGGCGGAAACATTCAAGCAGCGGGGAGTTACCGTGGTGCAGGCATTGGGCATGACCGAAACCAGCCCATTGATTGTAGTCGCCACACCCACCCCCAAGCTCATGGCCGCACGGGGCGAGGTTGCTGAGGACCATGTCATGACGCATCAGGGACGACTGATCTATGGGGTCGAAGTCAAGATCGTCGATGAAGAATGGCAAGAACTGCCTTGGGACGGCAAGAGCGCCGGGTCGCTGCTGGTGCGGGGCCCCTGGGTTGTCGATCGCTATTATCCAAACATTCCTGCCGTCGACGCCGATGGTTGGTTCGACACCGGCGATATCGCGACGATGGACGAATTCGGTTTCATGCGGATCACCGATCGCAAGAAGGACATAATCAAATCGGGCGGCGAATGGGTCAGTTCGATCGATCTCGAAAATGTCGCGATCGGCTGCCCTGGCGTGCGCGTTGCGGCCGTTATCGGCGTCTACCATCCACGATGGGAGGAGCGTCCGATCATGGTCATCGAGCCCCATGATGGGATCGAAGTCACCGCCGAACAGGTGCGCGCCTTCATCGAACCGCATGTCACCCCGTGGTGGCTTCCAGATGCCGTAGTGATCGCGTCCGTGCCGCTGACCGCGACCGGCAAGATCGACAAGAAAGCTCTGCGCGAGCGCTATCGAGATCATCTGCGGACCGCAACCTAGTCCCCGTGTTTCTCTGGCCGGCGCAGTGACGGTCTTCAACATCCAGTCAAGGACTCAATCATGGCATACGAATTACAGTTAGCGGGGCGCAACGCCTTCGTCGCGGGCGGGTCAAGCGGCATCAATCTCGAGATCGCCCAGCGGCTGGCGGAGGCGGGGTCGCGCGTCACGCTGATCAGCCGTTCGGCGGAGAAGATCGATGCGGCGGCTCGGTCGATAACCGGTCTAGGCGGCCAGGCCCTTGGCATCGCGGCGGACGTGCGTGACTTCGATGCCGTCGAAGCGGCATTTTCACAAGCCAAAGATAAGTTTGGCGAGATCGACATCGTCATTTCGGGAGCGGCCGGAAACTTTCGTGTTCCCGCGCTCGGCATGTCGGCGAATGCCTTTAAAGCCGTGATCGACATCGATCTCATCGGCACTTTCAATGTGCTGCGCGCAAGCTTTGCTCATTTGCGCAAACCCGGGGCCTCGCTCATATCGATTAGCGCGCCGCAGGGTGCGCATCCCGAAATGTTCCAGGCACATGCCTGCGCCGCCAAGGCCGGCGTCAACATGCTCACCAAATGCCTTGCGATGGAATGGGGGCCGGCCGGAGTGCGGGTCAACGCCATCTCACCGGGCCCGATCGCCGGAACGGAAGGTGTCGCGCGTCTCGCCGCCGACCCCACCCTGGAAGCCGCCTGGAAAGATCGGCTCGCGCTGCGCCGCTATGGCACCAAGCGTGACATCGCCGGGCTTGCGCTGTTTCTGTCGACGGAGGCTGGGGGCTATATCACCGGCGCCATCCTGAATTGCGATGGCGGCTCGTCGCTCGGCGACGCATCCGCCGACGCGCTTTCTGTGCCGCCAAGGGGTTGATACCACATGCTCAAGGCAACCAGAGTCAAATATTCAAATGCGTTGCTTGCGCTATATTGCGAGGGTGTCGCAATTGACTTCGATTAATCCGAAACCTAATAGTGTTAAATTGCCGATTCACTTGCACTGGAAGTTCGGGGCGATGAAACGCACCGCCGGCTGCAATCTTCGCCCAATAGCCGCGCGTCGGTGCAGGAATGTCCGATCGTCGGCATACCTTGGCGAGTCCTACGTCAGATATACCAAACCGTTCGGCGAGCTTGCTCATCGGTTCGGCCCAGATAAGATCGTAAAGGTCGTTACGCGAGATTCGGTGAATGCGCGGCAGTTTCCGCGGTTGCTCTTCCGACGGCGCGTCGACCACGGCCTTGTGGTTGGCTCGACGTCGCAAAATGCCTTTAGCGATTTGCACGATATTCCGTCCATGGCGATCCAAAACTTTTTGTCTATCCTCGGTTTGAAAATAAGCGTAGCCAGCTGTGGTCTTTTGATCTTTATGGTTCAGCACGGCGCCGACCAGATGTAAGGAAGCTCCGTCCCGGACTAACCACGATCCCACGGTTCTGCGCAAATCATAAATTCTCAAGTCGTGGAACCCGGTTTCTGCTCGTATCCGCCGCCACATTGCATCGAGGTAAGCGAGGGGCTTTCCTGGGATCGCTCCGCAAATGATGAAGGGATTGTCCTTCAGCTTCGGGATCATCTTGAGCCGTGCGATGGCGGCGCGGCTCAACGGTGTTAGGACAGGCTCCCCATTCTTGGTCTTGCCGATAAAGAGCGTCTTATTGTCCCAGTCCACGTTCGCCCATGTGGCAGCAAGAATTTCATTACGCCGAATGCCGGTTAGCAGAAGTAACCACAACGCATGGCCGGCGAACTCATTGGGGTCGTCATTGATTGCAGCTGCCAGGTGGGGCATCTCTGCCGGCGTCACGTACCGGCGCCGCTTGTGTTCCGGAAATCGCTCGATTTCGGTCCCGGGGTTTCGCATGTCTTCGGGAATCATGCCCAACTGACGACCGACGTTGTACATCTTGCGAACAACGCAAATAAAGCGATTGGCGCCGTAGGGGTGCGACTCACCGTATTCCGCGTGGATACCAGCGATGTCAGCTCTCGTGATGGACGCGGCCAAATGCGAGCCGAATCGGGGTAGCAAGAGCCGATTGAGGGCCGCTTCGTCCGTCTTCCAGGGTCTTTTCTTGGGTTTCGCGTGCCGTTCGATGTAGAGTTTGGTCAGCATTTTGACGGTCGCGGACGCTCGCATCTCATCGATATTGGATTTGGGGTCTTTGCCGTCCGCAGCGGTCCCGAAATAGAGCCTGGCTTTGCGCCGCGCTTGCTCTAATGTGATGGCGTCGGAGCGCCCCAAATCGACAAGCCGCTTACGCTTTTGAATGCGGTAACTGCAGACATAGCTGCCGCGGCCATTTGGGAACTTGCGAAGACCGAATCCGGGTAGAGCCAGGTCCCAATAAATGCATTGCGACTTTCCTTGGGCGGCGCCAACATATTCAAGCGATCTGATGTTGTCCTGTCGAAGTTTTGCTTTCGGCATATGATGGAATCGAACCGTTTCGGGAGTTACCAAAGAGTGACCACGGCGAATAGTACTTGGGGCAATTTGGGCGAACCAAGTCTCAGCGCGTTTATTATAAACTATTGATTACTATAGAATAAACGTATTCCAACGTACTGGCTCGTAGTGCGAACTCGCGCTCTTAATCAATTGGTCGTAGGTTCGATCCCTACACGGCCCACCATCCAAGGACGTTCTAAGACGTCCAGCAACGTCCACTTCGGTGAGGAGATCGCGAGAAATTGCCTGGAATCTCGACCGGAATTTTCTTTCGCACATCCATGGGTGTCCATTGCCATCCAATGGCAGCCAGCTCTGGGTGGGGGCATATTTGGGGGCACTTTGCGACGTCGCAGCGATGATGCCCCCAAAGGACGCTGGCATCTTGCGGGGACCGCTAACCAGCGTCCGGTATCGGGGAAAGTCCGATCGCGCGGAGATCAAATTGGCAGGTGCGCGTCAAATAATATGGATAAGGAACAGACGGCATCTGGACGCCGCTGCTGCTGATTGTCGCCGGCCACTTTAGCCAACCCGCAATCATGTCAAGGAGGAGTAATCACTCCTTGATCGCGCGCTCGAGCGTCTGCCGGATGAACCGCTGGTACGGCACGCCACGCTGCTGTGCCGCTCGCTTGACGGCGTTCAGCAGTTCGCCCGGCAGGCGCATGTTGATCCGAGCTTCTTTTGCGGAAAATTCAAACTGTGTCGCCTTCAAGGCGGCAAGATTATATCGCGTGAGGTCGCTGTCGGAGACAAACTGCTCAGCCTCCCGATCAGTCTTGAGTCGAGGCAGTTTCGCTAGGGTCCTGACTTTGCGCTTCATAGTGTTTGATTTCCTTCGCATGCATAAAACGGGCACTGATAGGCCGGATGAATCGCTGCTTCTCAATTTCTCGGTAGGTGAAAGCCACAAGCACGTACCGGCCAGAGGCACCGAGCCCTATGCCTAGGTATCGCGTCTCGGTCGCCGAGTGAGCAGGATCCGGAAACAACCGCAGCGTTCCTCCGCGGAATGCGCTTTCAATCTCTTCGACCGTGACGCCATGCTTGACGCACTTATCGCGGTTCCCGTCATTCCAATCGAACCCGGCAACTGCCACAGTCATAGAGACAGACTAGCAAATGTATGTACAAATGTCAACACATCCAATTTTGCGGCGCTATCGTCGCCGAATACAATGTCATCGGCTTGCGAATGGCGAGTTGAGGACGACGGATTCCGCGGCCTGAAAAAGGCGATATCGTACGTTGATCGCTCAGCCTGAATTGATTTGGCAGAAAGTCCTGATTCTCACATGTGTGTACGCGTGGCCCCTGCGCCCCGAAGGTTGATCGTGATATTTTTGAGGATGCGAGAAAGAGGGTCGATGCGTCTAGCCGACTTAGCATTGATCCAGGGAGGTCCAGCTACAGCCACCCTTTTTGGGGGATATTCGTGGGGGCATTTCTAATTTGGCTGTCAGAAAATCATTTTACAATCATATAGATAGGCCGGCAATTTGGTGGCTACACGGCCCACCATCTAATCAATAACTTACGTGTCGAGCAGTGTAGCGCTCTTTGCGGGAGTGACCAAAGAGTGACCAAAAGTTTCGTTTTGGGAATTCTTTGCCACGGAAGGGCTGCGTGGGTCGTGTTCCCCGCGTAGAGCTTGTTGCAAGTACGCGGTAAGCGGAATTTCTGTGGCCAAGCTAAGCCCTAGCGCCCTGTTCGATACGACGAATGAAATTCTGAAATGCCGTGGCGAACTTGATGGCGTCATCATCGGTGAGTTCGGTGGTAGGCCACGCAATACGTCGGTAAACGGTGGGGTAGATTTGTCGCAATAGGTCTCGGGCGCGGTCGGTGCCTCTCCAGTCCCAATCGTGGACAAAGTTGGGGTAAGGGCCACTCGGCAAGAACCTCGAATCCATCCGCGCTCGAGCGATCATGCGCAAGCGAGGCCACTCCGCGATCCGCTGCTGTATAGATCTCGGCATTGGTGTGCGAAGATGAGGATGGTCGGCATCGTCGATGTATCAAGTACTCGAAAGGCTGACATGCCGCGCAGGGGCCAGGATGAGGCAAGCACCACCACCGAATCCCTGTCAGTCGTAGCTCAGCGGACGCGACTATGTATTAAGAAAGCGGGCGTGGCTAGCAACTTTGGTAATAGTGACTATCGGCGGCGGTAATAGTGATTATCTGCGGCCGACGCCAACCATTGATCGAATCAGCTACATGTTGGGTTTGTTCTGACTCATTTCCGCGACCAAGTTACGGAGCCAAATCAGCTTTGCGCTTTTGTCGAATCGCCTGTGCCAGACCTGCTTGATTTGCATCGGCGCGATGGGGAATGGGGCCGGCAAAATAGCAATTGGAAAAAAGTGTTCGGCGTTCCGCGGAATGGGGCGGCCGATTGTCGCGACGAGATCGGTCTTGGCGATCAGTTGTGGCACGTTAACGAAATGCGAAATGGTCAGCGCGACGCGCCGCACAATGCCCTGTTCGGCCAATGCTTGATCAATGACGTCCTGGGAGCGAGTGTCTTGCGACACCACCAAATGACGCGCTTCTCGATACTGCTCCAATGAGATGCCTTTTGCGTAAACCGGATGATCGCGCCTAACGACGCAGACCGAGTCATGGCTGAACAGCACCTGTTGCTTGAATACCGCCGTTTGGAGGTCCGGGAAGTACCCGATTGCCAGATCGATTTCACCCTCGTCCATGGCGGCGGCAAGTGCATGCGGATCGCGGGCCACGCAAATGACAGAGGCCCGCGGAGCCTGCAGCTGTACCCGTGCGATCAGGCCCGGCATGAACTCCAACTCGCCGACATCCGAAGCGCTAACTGTCACAGACCCTGTCAACTGCGCTGGATCGAATCGGCTCGAAGTCATGATCTCGTGACGGACGATACGTAATATTCGCTGAACTGGCTCTTGCAACTGCATGGCGCGTTCGGTCGGTTGCATGCTGCCGTGCGTACGGACGAAAAGCTCATCGTTGAGAACGGAGCGCAATCTACCGAGTGCCGCGCTTACCGTCGGCTGGCTCAATTCGAGTCGTTCGGCTACTCGCGTGATGGAGCCCTCATGCAGGAGCGCGTCGAGAATGACCAGAAGATTCAGGTCTAGCCTGCTCAACTCCATGAAGATCCTCCGCGCCTTACTGGCATTGGCAAAGTGTCCGGGGCGGGACGGACAAACTCCGGCAATAACGACTATTACTAAAACTGGGTGGTGCTTGTGGCCATAGCTTAATACTGTTTAGGCGTTGGCAGGCGCCGAAAGCGGCATCAAAATTTAAGGATATTCCATGGCAACCAATGCAACGCCGCAAACCGGCGAGGCCAGATCGGCGTCGGCGCGCGCTCGCTATCAGTATTTGACCGACACGAACGCCGGCTCGCCGGCGGGTGAACTCCTGCGCCGATATTGGCAGCCGATCGCATTGCAGGCCGCCGTTCGTCAGGGCGGCGCTCCCGACGCGATCCGTATCATGGGCCAGGATATCGTGCTCTTTCGGGATGACAAGGGCATTCTGGGTGCACTCGATCGCAAATGTGTCCATCGGTGCACGGACTTGGCACTCGGACGCATCGAGGGTGGGGGAATTAGATGCCCGTATCACGGGTGGCTGTTCGCCGTCGACGGCAAAGTGCTCGACCAGCCGGGTGAAGCCTCGGCTACGCTGAAGGATAGGATACGAGCGAAAGCCTATCCCGTGCACGAGGCAGGCGGGGCCGTTTGGATCTATTTGGGGCCCGGTGAGGTTCCCCTGTTTCCCAAGTACCCTGCGTTGCAGGGCACCGACGCCCACCTTTATACGTGTCGATGGTTCGGTGACTGCAACTGGCTTCAGGCCAGCGAGGGCAATATCGATCCGATCCATACGTCCTACCTTCATCAAATTGAACTCGGGACCGCCGAAATGAAGGCGCGGTGGGGTACTTTTTCTGTGGCCTCAAGGCCGCAAGTGAGTATAGAGGAGACTCGGTTCGGCGTGCGCCTGTATACGAGTCGTGCCCTGGAAAATGGCACTGCATCGATGCGCGTAACCAATTTCGTCATGCCGAATGCGTGCGCGGTCGGTGGGTTCGAGGGGGATCTCGGTCATGGTGGACTCACGATGCTGTGGGACGTGCCCATTGACAATGAGCATCACTGGCGCTGGGAATTCATCTATCACCGGAGCGGAAAGCTGAACAAGGCCGCACTCGAAGAGCAGTACCAGTCCGAGAAAATCGCCGGTACGGATCGCATGAGGCGCAGCAGCGCGGACCACTATGGTCAGGACAGGACCTCGATGAACACCGGCTACTACCTTGGAATGGGGCCGTGCTTCTCCGTACACGACGTCATCATCACCCAAAGCCAGGGAACGATTCACGCACAGGAACATGAGCACCTTTCCTCATCTGATATAGCGATCGTCAGGGCGCGACGAATGCTCGACGAAGGAGCAAGAGCGGTCGGTGAGGGACGGGATCCGGTGGGCGTGGTTCGTACAATCGAGACGAACGACTTTCGCGACATGGTGGTCGTCACAGACACGCTGGCTGCCGGCGACACCCGCGAGGCGTTGGTTTCCAGAGTCTCGAACGATCGAGATTTCTTCACTCCGCTGCAGTCTCCTTGACGTGGAGCAGGCATGGATTAACGTCGTCGTCCTGCGCAAGACCGCCGAAGCGGTGGGGATTTGCAGCTTTGAACTGGCAAGCGCCAATGGCGGTTCGCTCCCGCCGTTCAGTGCAGGCTCACACATTGACGTCGAGATATCCGCGGGGAAGGTCCGCCAATACTCGCTTTGCAACGATCCGCAAGACCAACAGCGGTACGTGATCGGCGTGCTTCGCGAACCGAACTCCCGGGGCGGTAGCGTATCGATGATCGAAACGGTGCGGGAAGGGGACACCCTTCGAATCAGCGCTCCGCGAAACCATTTTACCTTGGTGCCGGACGCCACGCACGTCGTGTTGCTTGCCGGTGGAATCGGGATCACGCCCATACTGTCCATGGCGGAACGGCTCAGTCAAAGCGATACGCCGTTTCGCCTCGTGTATGCCAACCGATCGCGATCGCGCACGGCCTTCATCGATCGCCTCCAAAACTCTCGATATCGTCAGTCCGTGCATTTACATTTCGACCAGGAGAGTGAGGGAAGGCTGCTGGATCTAAAAAAAGCCATCGGCGCGCCAACCCCGGGCTCCCATTTGTACGTATGCGGACCGCCTGGCTTCATCAAGGCCGCTCTTGAATCTGCGGCAAGCAGCGGCTGGGACGGTCCGTCGCTACACCGAGAGTATTTTCAACCGGTCACCGGCACGGCCGCGGTTTCCGCCGAGTCGTTCCTCGTCCGCATTGCCAGCACAGGCAGCGACTACCCGGTACCACCTCACCGTTCGGTGGTTGAGGTCCTTGCAGAGCACGGCGTGGAAATTCCCGTCTCTTGCGAACAAGGCGTGTGCGGCACCTGCGTCACACGCATTCTCGAAGGCATACCGGATCACAGGGATATGTTCATGACGGAACAGGAGCACGCGCGCAATGACCAGTTCACGCCGTGTTGTTCCAGAGCAAAGACGTCGCTGCTGGTGTTGGATCTTTAGAAACACGTTCGGTATGGCACACCGCAGCGGTTATCGATAGTCACTATTAACAAACTTGCTATGCCGCATCCTTGCGACTGATTCATAGTGGAAACGGGCTGGTGAGTTAAAAAAAGTGGGAGAGTTGAGCATGACTACACGTCGCCTGCTGCCGGAAAGAAGCGGACTTCGCCCTGATAGCGAGCTATCCATCTGTGCTTTCCATGTGCGAGGTTCGCGAAACGTGCAAGTCAAGCCGCGGAGTTCACAGCCGTGACGTTTGCTCCTGAGTACCACGATATACCGGGCACCACCGTCTTCGACGGGGTGCAGTGTCGTCGGGGATACCACCTGAATCAATTTTGTATGTCGTTGATGGACCCGGCGAATCGAGATCGCTTCAAGGCAAATGAACCAGCGTATCTTGATGAATGGCCGCTGACCGAAGCGCAGAAAGCCGCCGTGTTGAGACGCGATTACAACGGAATGATTGCTGAGGGAGGAAATATATATTTCCTCGCGAAGATCGGGGCCACCGATTCGAAATCCTTCGTCCAAATCGTCTCGACCATGACAGGAATGACGGTGCCGGCCTATACCGCGATGATGGTCGGCGGCGGCCGCTCGACGCAAGGACAGCTTTCCAAAAGGCAGAATGCCTTGGCGGCTGATGAGTCGGAGCAATAATGGCTCGCATTACCGCCGGAATCGGCTGCAGTCACGTGCCTGCGATCGGCGCGGCACTGGATCAAGGAAAAACGTCGGAAGCCTACTGGGCACCCGTGTTCGAAGGTTTTAACTGGACCCGGGACTGGATCGCCGGGGAAACGCCGGACGTGGTGATTCTCGTCTACAACGATCATGCCTCGGCCTTTAGCCTCGATGTAATACCGACATTCGCCATCGGCTGCGCGGAAAGCTATGCACCAGCCGACGAAGGATGGGGAGCCCGGCCGGTGCCCATCGTGCGAGGCTGTCCCGACCTTGCATGGCACCTTGCGGAGGCGCTGATCCTCGACGGTTTCGACATGGCCATCGTCAACAAGATGGACGTCGACCATGGCTTGACGGTGCCGCTGTCGTTGATGTTTGGGCAATGTACGGCATGGCCTGTCACCGTCATTCCGCTGGCAGTGAATGTCATTCAGTATCCGCCGCCGTCCGGAAGGCGTTGTTATCAATTGGGCAAGGCACTCAGGCGCGCAGTGCAGACGTTTCCCCAGGATCTCAACGTGCAGATTTGGGGCACGGGCGGCATGAGCCACCAACTGCAAGGGCCGCGCGCCGGTCTCATCAACAGCGCCTTCGACCAGGCTTTTCTCGATGACTTGACGCGCGACCCGAACGGCTTGGCCAGCAAGGCCCATATGGAGTACCTGCGATACGCGGGCTCAGAGGGAATTGAGCTCGTGATGTGGCTGGTCATGCGCGGCGCATTGGGACAGGAGATCACAGAGTTACGTCGCTTCTATCATGTACCTGCGTCCAATACGGCAGTCGGCCATATCGTTCTGCAGCCGCGCTCTGATGGGGACAGATACGAGGGCTTCGCGGCGCCGGGTACCGAACTAGGAGTGCCGGATGTGAGGTGAGAGTCGTTCGGCTGGGGTTTTAAGCATTAGTAGAAATAACCACAAGTGTTCTCAGGGGGAGTAGACAATGAAATTGTCGTGCATGTTGGCATTGATCGCAACGATGGGTCCATTGTTGCTGGCGCACGCAGGGTCGCGCGAATCCGCGGACGCTTCACTGCAGGCGGCGGCCTCGACTCCAGTCGAGTCAACGCCGGCCAGTTCAGCAGATTCAGGCGGTTTGCAGGAAATCGTCGTAACGGCGGAACGGCGCGAGGAGAGCGTTCAAAAAGCGCCATTGACGATTCAGGTAATCGGATCCGATGCGCTGAGAGAGTCGGGTCTCACCAACGCCATCGACATCAGCAAACTGACCACCGGCGTGCAAATCGGCGTCGGCGGATCGAGCACCCAGATTTACATTCGCGGCGTTGGCGATTTTGCCTTCAACCCGCTGGCCAATCCGGGTGTGGCATTCAATGTCGATGGGGTTTACATCGCCCGACCAGACGGATTGGGAGGGAACTTCTATGACGTGGCGCGCGTGGAAGTGCTCAAGGGACCACAAGGAACCCTCTATGGCCGCAATGCGAACGGCGGCTCCATCAACGTCATTACCAACGAGGCCCAGCTCAACGAGACGAGCGGTGACTTCAACGTTGAATATGGCAATTTCAATCTGAGTCACACCGACGGTGCAGTGAATCTGCCCATCGGTGATACAGCCGCGATTCGCATTGCAGCGAACGCAGTGCACAGAAGCGGTTACTTATCGGATGGCACCAATGACGATGTACAGCAGGGTGGCCGCGTACGCTTCAAGTGGGAGCCGACCGATGATCTCACGTTGCGGCTCAATACCGATTACTCGCACATTGGCGGTGACAATGGCGGCTATACCTATCTACCACGCCAACCGGGCCAAGATCCGTGGCTGGGTGTCGGCTCCCCGGCCGCGATAGCCTATCGCGGTTCCTTTCCGCCACTCGGTCCCCTGCTCGACACCTCGATACCCGACACCCGACAGGACACCAAGATATGGGGCATCAGCGGACAGATCGATCTGCGCCTGCCTTTTGCCACACTGACCGTACTGCCGGCGTTTCGGGATACGGATGTCTATTCGTTGAGTTATCCGGGTTTCCGCTACGAACAACCGAACAAAGCGCGCGAATCGACGCTCGAGACGCGCCTCGGGGATAGTGCACCGGGACTTACCTGGGTGGTGGGCGGTTACTTCTTTCACGAGACCGGCACCGGCGACATCAATATTTTGGAAAGCGATATCGTCCAAAACACACAGATCAACTACAACCCGAAAACCACCGCCTACGCGGTTTTCGGCCAGACGACTTACGAGATCGTTCCCGACCTGAGAGTGATCGCAGGCGCGCGCTACACGTATGAGAAGCGCTCGCTGGTCGGCAATTATCTGGACAACCGACCGGTACCTTACGGCCCGGGACCCGGAACAGTCCTGGAGTCATTCGATACTGCCGAGGATTTCAACGGCATCACTTACAAAGCCGGCCTGGAATACGATCTGGCACCACAGAGTTTGCTCTATCTCACGACCAGCACGGGATTCAAGGCGGGCGGCTTGAACGAGACTGTGCCGCCGGATGCGGTCTATCGTCCCTAGACTCTGCTGGCCTACGAGTTCGGCTCCAGAAACCGCTTCCTGGACAATCATCTTCAGGCCAATTTCGGTCTTTATGACTGGAGCTACAAGCACCTTCAGGATCAACGTGTAACTTTCGATCCGTTGAACACGATCAACCTTCTGACATACAACGTCGGCAATGCGACGATTCGAGGAGCGACGATCGACATCATCTACAAGCCTTTCCAATACGATACCATCAGCACGTCACTGGAATATGCGGATTCATACTACGATAGCTTCAAAGTGCAAGTTCCCACCGCGGTGTTCTTCCCGGGTAGCATCGGCTGTCCAACGACCCATGTAGGGGACGAAACGGTAGCGAACTGCGCGGGATACCAAGTGGCTCGGGTGCCGAGGTACACGGGGACTTTTGGTTATGAACACGATTTCCCGGTGCCGGGAGATGCGCTGATCGCGGTCGCCGGCAGCGGCAAGTTCGCAAGTCGCGAGTGGGTGGCGACGGACTTCATACCGGCGGAAAACGTCGCCGGTTACGTCACTTTCGATCTCAGCGTGACCTATGTGCCGAGCAACAATCGATATAACGTCGGCGCATTCGTGCGCAACATTGGTGATCGAGCCTATTACACGGGCGGCTTCGAGCAGCCCTTCGTCGCGGGTCTCTTTGCGGCGAACATTGCTCCTCCGCGCACCTTCGGCGTGCGAGGCAGCGTCAAGTTCGGAGGAAAGTAAATGTCGATACCCGAATCCTTGCGGGATCTGTCGGAAAACGTCCGCAAGCGGTTTTTTATCGGTGGCGAATGGGTGCGTCCAAAGTCTGAAAAGACGCGGTCTTTGGTCTCGCCCGTCGATGAAGCGCCGTGGATCGACGCACCGCTGGCGGGCGTCGTCGACGTGGACAATGCCGTGTCGGCGGCCCGCAAGGCATTCGATCTTGGGCCGTGGCCTCGCGCCACGCCCGCGTGGCGTGCCGAGCGTCTGCGCCGCATGTCGGGCATCGTCCGTGCGCGATCGCAATTGCTGGCCAACGTTTGGACCGCCGAAGTCGGCGCACCAATCACATTTGCCAACCAGTTCGTGCCGTTTGCGTCCGCCATGCTGGACTATTACGCGACATTGCTTGAAACCTACCCGTTTCGAGATGTCCGTCCCGCACGGATGGGGCAGGCTCGGGTCAGGCGCGAGGCCATTGGCGTCGCCGCGCTCATCGTACCGTGGAATGCGACGACACCCATTCTGTCGTTCAAGCTGGCGGCCGCGTTGGCGGCGGGTTGCACCGTAGTCGTCAAATCTCCACCGGAAACGCCCTTTGATGCGCTGATCTTGGCGGAGGCGGCCGAAGCGGCCGGCATTCCGCCTGGCGTTCTGAACGTGATCACTGCCGACCGCCTGCAAGGATCGCACTTGGTTGCATCGCCCGGGATCGACAAGGTGAGCTTCACGGGCAGTACTGCCGCGGGAAAGCAGATTGCCAAGGTGTGTATCGACCGGATGACCCGCTTCACGCTCGAGCTCGGAGGCAAGTCTGCCGCCATCATCTTGCCGGATGCAGATCTTTCGCAAACCTTGCCGTCCTTGGTGCCTTTCACGGTGCCGTTTTCCGGTCAAATTTGCTTTGCGCAGACCCGTGTGTTGATTCCGCGTTCGCGCGCTGAGGAGATCGAAAACGCACTCTCTGCAATATTCGGAAGCCTCAAGGTCGGCGATCCGTGGAAGGTTGAGACGCAGTTAGGCCCTCTGGCCAGCGCCACGCAGATGAGCAAAACCCTTGGCTACATCCAACAGGGTCAGGAGCAGGGCGCGCGGCTGCTCGCCGGAGGCCAGCGTGACCCTGCGTTTACCCGTGGGTATTTCGTACGTCCGACGTTGTTCACCGATGTGACATCGCAAATGAGCATCGCGCGGGATGAGATCTTTGGCCCCGTCGTATCGGTGATGCCGTACGCGGGGATCGACGAGGCGATCAGCATCGCGAACTCGTCGGAGTATGGTTTGAGTGGAACCGTATTCTCATCGGATCCCGAGCGGGCCTACGAGATCGCGACAAGAATCAAGTCGGGGCACATCGGTGTCAACGGATTCGATATGGCTCCGGGAGTGCCTTTCGGGGGCTACAAATCGTCGGGCATGGGAAGGGAGGGCGGACCGGAAGGGCTGGAGGCATTTCTCGAAACTCAAGCAGTTTATATGCCGGGGGCGCCGTAGTGTCCGATCGCTACGACTACATCGTTGTTGGCGCCGGCAGCGCCGGTTGCGTGGTGGCCAACCGATTGGTCACGGAACACAATTGTCGTGTGCTGCTGCTCGAGGCCGGGCCGATAGACGACAATATGTTGATTCGCATGCCCGCAGGGTCTTTTGCCATGATCTTCGGTGGAAGTCCCTATATCAAGCGGTACGAATCCTCGGCTCAACCGCATTTGAACGATCGCACCGTATCGATTCCTCAGGGAAATGTGGTGGGTGGCAGCAGTTCCATCAATGCCCTGGCATACACGCGAGGTTCTCGCTTCGACTATGCTCGATGGACCGAAGCGGCCGGCGGCGTCGATTGGGGATGGGATGCCTTGCTGCCTTATTTTCGCAGGCAGGAGGGCAATCAGCGCTTGGACAATGATAGTCATGGCACGACGGGGCCTCTCAAGGTATCCGATCCAATTTATAAGGCCGCAGTAGCCGATATATTCGTGCAGACAATGAAGTGCCTGGGTGTCTCCGAGCGCGATGATTTGAACGACGGAAACTTGCACGGCGTGGCGTACATGCAGACCACGATCGGCAATGCCGAACGGTGTAGTGCCGCGCGCGCCTTTTTGCACCCCATTCTCAAAGACAAGCGATTGGAGGTGCTCACGGAGGCTCGTGCAACTTCCTTGCGCTTCGCTGGCACGCGAGCCGTGGGCGTCGATTTCGTGCGTGGAGGCGTATCGCACACGGCGTGGGCCGACCGGGAAATCATATTGACGGCCGGAGCGCTGGCGACGCCAAAGCTGCTGATGCTATCGGGAATCGGGCCTGCCAAGAAGCTCGCTGAGCTGGGAATACGGCCTTTGGTGGATTTGCCGGGTGTCGGTCAAAACCTCCAGGATCACAACATCGCCTACCTGACCGCTGCAACGAAGGCGCCTTACGGTTACTTTGGTGAAGACCGCGGCATTCGAAAATTTCGCAATGCTCTGCGGTATTTCCTGTTGCGCAACGGGCCCATTGCGTCAAACGGTGCAGAAACCATGGGTTTCGTGAATCTTCTGGATTCGAGCGCCGACCCGGACATCCAGCTTTATTGCGTCGGGGTGATGTGGCCCAGCGTTCCGGCTCAGGATCAGACTCACGGGGTCACACTCATGGCGAACCTCGTCAAGCCAAACTCCCGCGGTACCGTCACCCTGCGGTCAAAGGATCCGAACGATGATCCGGTAGTCGACCCGAATTGGCTCAGCCACCCGGACGATGTTTCCCGTCTTTTACGGGCATTCAAATACCTAAGAGAAATCGCCGCGACTGAGCCCTTCGCGGCGGTCATTCGCAAGGAGGTCATGCCGGGCGTAGAGATATTGAACGATGAAGACTTGATCCGCTTCATTCGGGATACAACTGAAAGCAACTACCACCCGGTCGGAACCTGCCGCATGGGTTCCGATGAGGATGCGATGGCCGTGCTGTCACCCGATCTGAAGGTCAGGGGAACTGCCAACCTTCGCGTTTTCGACGCGTCCATGATGCCCACCATTATTTCATCCAACACGAACGCGACGGTGATGGCAGTGGCTGATCGGGCGGTCGATTTGATGCTGAGACAACCTAACGTATTCTTATAGCCGATGTCGGCTTTGGAAAATTAACAGGCCGTTAAAAAAACAGGTTGTAGAGGTATGAAATCACTCCCGAAAATAGGCGAGCAGCGCCGCCAACTCGTGGCGTGCGTGGAAAGAAGCGCCGCGCTTGCTCCAATGTGATGGAGTCGGAGCGCCCCAAATCGACCAGCCGTTTACGCTTTTGAACGCGGTAACTGCAGACGTAGCTGCCGCGGCCGTTTGGGAACTTGCGAAGACCGAATCCGGGTAGGGCCAAGTCCCAATAAATGCATTGCGCCTTTCCGTGGGCGGCGCCAACATATTCAAGCGATCTGATGTTGTCCTGGCGAAGTTTTGCTTTCGGCATGATGGAATCGAACCGTTTCGGGAGTTACCAAAGAGTGACCATGGCGAATAGTACCGGGGGCAATTAGGGCGAACCAAGTCTCAGTGCAATTATTATAAACCGTGGATTGCTATGGAAAAAACATACTGCAGCGTACTGGGTCGTAGTGCAAATTCGCGCTCTTAATCAATTGGTCGTAGGTTCGATCCCTACACGGCCCACCATTTAAGCCAGTATAGTCAATAACTTGCGCGGGACGTTCGCACCGCTCGAGAGCGGTGTTGTCCCATTCAGCGCCGTTCGTGCCATTTGCAAAGATTGAAATCCTCGTGTCGGTTCAACCTTCTGGCGGCACAGCGCTTTGACGGTATGGCTATTAACGAACCACGATTGGCTCCTTGAGTGTAAGCACTTCAGCATTCCCG
>PLAH01000142.1 GCA_003134045.1 Gammaproteobacteria bacterium | reverse complement strand
CGCCCAGCGTCTTTCTTGGCGCAGTCTCCTGCAAAAACAGACAGACAAACGCCCCCGCCACTAGCCCCGCCAGCGCGAAATAGGGCACATACTGAATGCCGTATTTCTGCGCGATCGCCCCGGCGATAACCGGTGCAATGCCTCCGCCGAATATTTCGCCGGCGCCGATAATAATGCCAGCGACAGATGACACGAGGCCAAGGGGGGCCGCTTCAGTGGCAATAGGGCCGGTAATCAGCGCAAACAGTCCAAACGCAAAGACGGTGGTACCAAAGAGCAGTGCGAACAATAGCGCCGGGTTGGCGCCCGTGTGGATAAACAGCAATAAAAAAACGGCCCCTATCGCAAATCCGATAATGGCCATTACTTTTCGACCAAAAAAATCGGAAAGTCCCGGTAGTCCGAACTGTCCAAAAAAGCCTCCAAAACCGATAGCCGATGTCACAAAGCCCATTTGTGCCGGCGTGAGCCCCAAGTAGTCGGTCAGGTAGCTCGGCACCAATGCGCTCAGTACAAAAATGCCGGTCATCGCGCAAAACAGCCCCAGCATGCCGAGCGGAACATTGCGGTGCTTGAAGATGCTCGACAGGGGCGCACGGGGTGCGGCGGAGTGTCCGTGGCTCGGGGCGACGGTCAAGGGCTCCCGGATGACGATGGCCAACAAGACGGCCGTGATCAGTCCTGGAATGGCGACCAACACAAATACCCAGCGCCACGACATGACATGCAGCAATTGAGTGGCGATTATAGGTGCGAACGCCAGGCCAAACAACGCGAACGTGCTTTGTTGAATTCCTTGATTGAGACCCCGCCGGCTGGGTTTGGATGCCTCGGCGGTCGCGGCAAAACTCGTCGGACAAAAAGCGCCTTCGGTCACGCCCATCACACCGCGGATCAGCAGAAGGCTGGTCAAGCTTACGGCCATTCCCGAAAATCCGCTCAGGATCGAGAAAAGCACAATGGCAGGGATCAAGACTTTCTTGCGCCCGATTCGGTCCGACAACCCCCCCAACAAAATTGCCGACACGCCCCAGGCCAGCCCCAAAGCCCCAATGATATTGCCCGCATCCTGATAATTCAGGTGCAAATCTGTCGCGATGGCGGGAAACATCGGCGCGACGATCCAACGATCAAGACCGACGAGACCAAAGCCAATGGTCAGGAGCGTCACTGCCCTCCATTCATAGCGCGTGTCCCAGCTCTTTATGTTATCGCTCATTACCACTCCCCGAAGAATCCGTTGTATCCCAAGGTTATCAGCGAACCTATATTTTTCAGCGAATACTGTGTTCGTCGTTTTGCCGCGCGCTTTGCGCGACTCAAGGTGCGCTATGCAGACCTTATTTTACCTACCCTTTCGAAAGCCAGGGGAGCGGCGCAAATTCACCGTTCGCCTTTTTGTTGCCGCCCTCACCCGAGGGCCACAGTGCGACCCAGAAACCAATACAACCCCTCTCCCACCAGAAAGGATGCCGCCAAATCCGTAAACAAGGGCCGCGGCATTGCCAGATGCAACCGCACAAATAGGCGGGCCAGCAGCACCGCGCCGAGTACGACGGTCACCTGTCCGATCTCAACCCCCGCATTGAAACCCACCAATAACTCGGCCAGACGATTGGCCGGTAGCCGCATTTCCAACAAATTGGACGCAAAGCCGAACCCATGAATGAGCCCAAACACCAAGGTCACTAACAATCGGACGCGTCCCGCGTCGCGCATTTGACCGGTCAACAGCAAATAGAACGCCGAGAAAATCCCCCCGCCGATCAGCAAAGTCATCGGCAAAGAGATCCCAGCCCCCAAGGCCTTGGCGGCAGCCATCATGAAGAGCAGGCATCCCAACCCTAGCGCCACGGGCAGCGGATGTCGGGTCGAATCACCGATATTCTCCGCGCCGATGAGCGCGATGGTCAGTGCCACGAGCGCGTCGATGTACTGCGCATCGGGACGCAGGATTCCGGTCACTGCAAGCCCGAGGGTCAAACTGTGGCCGATGGTAAAGCCGGTGACGACGAATAACAGGTCGCGAACGCGGCGGGAAATCAATACCAAGCCCAACATGAAGGACATGTGGTCGATCCCCGTGAATATATGCATCATGCCGAGCCGTACAAACTCCAGGAGACCCGCATTTCGCAAGGGACTCCCCGCATCTGCGCCGGTGATGGCCACTTCTTGCCTATCGTGAGTGAGTAACTCCTCGTAGAAGTGGCCCGCATCATCCTGTATCCGGGCAAAGTCGACGTGCGAGGGCACAAACTCATAGAATGCGGACGAGTGGATCTTGATATTGAGGTTGTCCGAACAGGCAAACTCAAACTCGATATTGGAGAACCCTGGAACGGATGCCATCGCCCGCGGGCCGAGAGCGATGGCGCAGGGTTTGCCCGCCGCGGACGCGCCCACATGTTCCTTGAGATATGCGCCGATCACATTTCCCAAAGGGACGACGTCCCCGGTCTTGGAAAGCCGCTTCGCCTCGAGATCCGGGACGATGAATTGCAGGCGTACGTGGCCGGCGCTGATCTGCCAGGAAGATATACTTTCACTCAATGTATGCGCGCGAAGGCTGGTTACTCCGAGCATCGCCAATAGCACGCACCACACCCAGCGCGCCCGTCGATTCATGGCTTGTAGTCCGATTGGTAGTCGGGTGCGATCAGTATCTTGGCGCGGGTCCGCAGGAATGTCATGGTCGAGTCCATGATGCGCTTTCGCGCCGCTTCGTTGTAATCAGACGATACTTGCGATCGCGCACTCTCGAAGCTCAACGGCACAGGCCTGGTATTCTTGATCATCTGCACGATATGGATGCCATCCTTCATGGGCACCGGATCCGATATCTGGCCCTCGGACAATCCTTGGATGGCGTTAAACAAAGAATCGCCCAATCGGAACTTGATGGTGAAATAGTATTCCTGGTCTTGACGTGCTCCTTCCTTCAGCCCGAGCGTCGTGACGACTTGATCGATAGAACTTGCCGCGCGCAGTTCATCGACTGCCCTCCTCGCCTCCGCGGCCAGGTTTCCTGAATTCCTGCCAATCGAGCTGGGAAGAATGAAATCGCGCAGCGACATCACCCCCTCGGTCGCCCACCGTTCCGGGTGCTGCTGAAAGTAATCACGCAATTGCTGCTCCGATGGCAGGCTCGTCGTGACTTCGGCAATCGCCTGTTCGGAGATGGCGGCGGCCAGCGCATTCCGCGCGGTCTGATCGGTTTCCGCGAAGTCGAGTTCCAACGCGCGCTGTACAAGCAGCTCCTCGCGTACCATCTCATCTAGCACGTTCAATTGTTCGGCTCGGCTCGTGTCTGCGAACCGCTTGCCGGTTTCACTTTCCGACTGCGCCACGAAATCACTGCGCAGAATGGGTCGTTGATTGACCATGGCCAACACTTCGGGCGGGACGCGGCGGGTCGACGTCCCCGATGCCGTGAACAATCCGTAGCCGGCAATTCCCAGACCGATCAGCGCACCGGCCGCGCACAGGAGCATTGCGCGCAGCGTGCTGACACTCGAACCATCGGTGAATGCGCCTTTGGACTTGGACTCATCAATCATCAGTACCGACCTTCCCATCTCGCGCCGCATGAACGTACCCTGCAATCGCGCGAATGGTCTCCGGGGCCAGCCGCGACACCCACTGAGGACAAACACCGGCTAACCCGTGGGAGATTTCCTCTTTGATGCTTTTGATCGATCCGTCGCCATATAGCCAGATATCGTCCGTAAGATTGGGCGCACCGATCGCAGGGTCCCCTTTTGCGTGATCAGCGTGGCAATCGAAGCATAGCCCTTTGCCATGATAGATTGCCGCGCCACGCGCCACGGCTTCTTTGTCCACCGCTTCAGGATGTTTAAATGAGTACACGAGAGCTGTCACGTCATCGACCTCGCGTGGACTCAAAGGCTCGATTGTGTAGCGTGCATACGGAGAGGAAGTCGCGAACGCCGGCATATCGGCAAGGTTTTTAGTCTTCGAGTGACCCGCGCGAATTCCGTACAGGACGATTCTTTCGATTTCCCCCACCCGCCCTGTGCCATAAAGCCAGTCGGCATCCACGAGATTTGGAATCCCTCTGCCGGGATCGCCTGTCATATCGGAACGATGGCACGCGGCACAATGCTGACCGTAGGCGACTTTGCCCCGACGCCTCGCGTAGTCCAGCAGCTCGCGATCGTTCGCAATATCGTCAGGTGCCGCCATCAACAATCTGGACTTCATGGCTTGATGCTTGTGAAGCTGCTGCGCCACGGCGAGTGTGACAACGGCGATCACCATCACCGTCACCGTCACCGTCAGCCACAGTGTGCGACGGCCGCGGCCTGACAAGTTGCCGGTCGGGGCGATCGGATCTTTGTGAGAGGGTCTTGCTGGCATGGTAATACTGGCGCGTAAGATGATAATACGTGCGGGCCGCGCCAAACCCCTATGCGTCCAAGATACACCAACGAGCTGAAAGATCAGCCCAACAACGCAGCTAAATGAATTGGATAAATCGCAGGCGTTCGACCGCGAAAAGCATATCCCGTCCGCGACCTCCATCGGCCATCGATCTGCAACTCCAAGGCACCGTTCCCGATGATCGCGAACCAGTATGCGCGTCGAAATAAGACTATTTCGACGGAATAAACGCTATAAAACGTCCCGCCATGATTACGCCGAACCAAATGAGAATCGACAGGGCGGAAATGACCTTTGCCAGTCGAGATGCTTCGATTCCGGGGCCCCATTTGTCCACGTCGATGAACACCCCCAATTGAAACCACAGCGCATTCAACCCGGCGACTACGATCAATAACATCTTGAGTCGAAAGCTCATATTGAACGCATACACGTAAGGGTCGTGGCAGAAGAAAAAGATTCCGGTTATCAAGTTGATGCCGAAGCCCACAAAGGCTACGGGCAGAAGCTTGTGAAGCGGGTGGATCGGTAACCCGCGAGCTACCCCCAGGACTCTCAAGTCAATGGCGCCGACAACGCCAACCAACATCGTCATGCCGATGAAATGAAGCGACTGCAATGTCGGAAATGCCCACGCGGAGTCACGTACGAACACGCCAATAGGTGTGTACTTGATCCATTCCAGCACAGGATGCGCCATCGCCAAAGCCGGCGTACTCATTCGACGCCCACATCGCCGTAGGTAAAGTAGGCAAGCAATCGCCCGCTGATGATCGCGCCAATCCAACACGCCAAGGAGGCCACCGCCATGGCCTTGGCCGGCCACGCCGTGTCACCTTCGGGCTGTGCTTGGGCACTGACGCTATTCAGCACCTTGGACTTGATAGCGGATCCCAATATGAGGCCGATTGCAATCGCGGAAAGTTTGGTGCGAAACAAAGTACTGTAGAAATCCTTCTTCGCATCGATTGTGAACAACATGGTGCCCGATACCGCGTTAATCCAGAATCCGATCCATACGACCGTCATCAGGCGCCGCAGAGCGGGCAACGGCAAAGCCTTGGCGAATCCCAGTACGCGCAGGTCTATGACGAGGAGTAGACCCACCAGAGTGGCCAGGCCAATTGCGTGGAGAGTGATGACGTACGGATACACCGACTGTTGCACCCAATTTGCAAACGCACTCTGCTGCGTCGCTTTTAACAGCTCATCTATCATGCTGACAGTTTCCCCATAGAAAGCTCAATTTCTACCCTCGACCGGAAGTATGCGCGAACAGCAGAGAGGATTCTTTGCACTCGCGAGCCGGATTCAGCCGAACGTGCCCGACCACTTCCAATGATCGCTCATGCGCTCAATGGACTGCATTCTGAGTCGATGGTCCGACGAATTTCGCGCTGGTGCTCCGGTTATCTTGACCTTGTCGCCCGGTTTGAGGGTATCGCTCGAGATGTTGTCGCTCGCGAGTGATCCGCCGGCACCCCATTCCACCGCCCAGCGTTGCATAACGCCGTCCTTGTCGGGTGCCATTACGTGAACAAACGAGTGTGGATTTCGGTACAGAAACTGCACGACCGTGCCTTCAATCTCGACTTTCTGGTCCACATAATAGGTTGCTGGAAAGGAATGATGCGCTTGCACGGGGACGCTGGCGATGGTCCCTGCCAACATCACGCACAGGCCAATGCGATTTAGACGTTTCATAGTTGCTCCTCGAATGTGATGGTGAAGGGCCAGTGGTCCGTTTGAATATGGTGAATAACGATTCAACATTGATAAATGAACTGAACACTGCAATCGCGCCAGTCTAGGATTTTTCGCCTACATGGTGCAATCTCGCCCTTCTCGCCTGCTGCGCACGTCGGTAAGCTACACATCCGCCTACCAACACACGCTCTTTCCAATACGCGCGGTACTGGCAATTCCCGCATGTATTTCCCAATCTTTTGTTCGCATAGCGCGAATTATTACTTCGTGGCTTGGCCCCATTCGGCAGCTCGTTTTCTAGACTTTTTTCCTGCTCTTGATCGCCGCGTTGCCCTAGTCCACGGGTCCAGCCGGCGGCGGACTCTCCAAGAACGAGCGCAATCAGTCTCAATCAAGCAAGAGCCAAATGTCGGCCGACGGCTTCAAATTGCCGAAAAAACATGAGCTTCGAATCCCGCGGGGTCCATGCGGTCAGGGTGAAGACTGTCCAGCGTGGTGCCATCCTTGTGCGCGCCAAGGGGAAAATCCAACAGCCTGGAACCAGCCATCGCAGGCTCGGATTAGAGGGCCATCGGTCGCGCCCGGAATCATGCATCTAACTCTATGCAGCAGCTTCGACTATAGTGCTTGAAATATTTGACTTGCCGGTTTGTCAGGGGCCGGTAAGCCGAAAGTCTTTGTGAGGAGAATTTTTTTATGACACATCGATCCGTTTTCCATCGACTGGGCCTGTGCATAGCTGCTGGGGCTGCCCTCGCGGTCGCGCCGGCCTTTGCCCACCACTCCTTCAACGCCTATGACATGAGCAAGACTGAGACCGTGTCGGGCACCATCAAGGAATTTCGCTGGGGAGCGCCCCATTCGTCGATGGTGCTGATCTACCTCGACAAGAGCGGCAAGGAGCAGACCATGTCGATCGTCAGCGGCAGCCCGTTGATGTTCTCCAAGCAGGGGTTCGCGCCGCGCGATTTCCATCGCGGGGACAAGGTGACCGTCACCTACCATCCCAACACCAGCGGCGGCAGCGGCGGCGCATTGGCATCCATGACACTGCCCGACGGCAAGATCTATAAGGATGCCGAGGTCGCCGCTGCAGGAGGGCCTAACGCGCCGACTCCCCCTCCCGGTCCCCCGGCCAAATAGGCGCAACGACATGGTCATGATCAAGTCTCCTTCTCTACACGGAATCGGCACCATCCTGGCAGGGGCCCTCGTGGCCGCTGGGATCGCTGCCTCAGCCGCAGCTCAATCCGCCACGCCCAATCTGCAAGGCGTCTGGAAAATCGCCGCGCCGACAAAGAGCCTCAAACCGGTGAGCGGGCCCGTTCCTTTCAGCGCGGCCGGGCGTAAGCAGTACGAAGAGAACAAACGCCTCCAGGCAAAGGGCGCTTACGACGACTACGACATCACGCTTTCGCGGTGCAACAGTCCGGGCGCACCCCGGCTCATGTTGACGCCCGAACGTTTCAAGATCTGGCAGCAATTCGGAGTCCTGACATTCGACTTCGAATGGAACCGCGCCCTTCGGCAGATCGACGCCAGCGGTCTGCCGCCAAAGGATGATCCCTTGGGCCGGAGGTTGGTCCCCACGATGACCGGTATCTCGACAGGGCACTGGGAAGGCGATGTTCTCGTCGCGGAGACGACCAACGTATCAGAGCGCACCTTGCTTGACGACTTGGTCCCCCATACCCAGGACATGAAGCTGACCGAGCACCTGCGGCTCGTCGATCCCGACACGCTCGAGGACCGCATCACGATCGAGGACCCCGCCTATTTCAAGCGGCCCTGGGACGCGGTGGTCACGTACAAGCGCCAGCCGGACGCGCTGTTCCCCGAGGACGTCTGCCTGGACCGTCACGATGCGCATCAACCGGTCTTCCCGTCGCGATGATCCGGTTTCCATCTCAGATTTGGAGTTTTTCTTCATGAAGACTGAATTCTTCTGTCGGCGCGGTTTGAAGGGGCTTGTCCTGGTGGGCGCCGCCGCGCTGGCGCTCGGCTCAGGCGGTGCGGGTGCGCAAGTCCCCCCCGGGGGCGGCCCACCTCCTAGCGGGTTTGGAAGTCCGCCGGGCGGAGCTCTGCAGGCGCCGCCGGGGGGGGGGCCTCCCGGCGGGGGATTGATGCCCTTCGCTCCGCCGCCGTTGACCCCCGTTGAAAAGTTGGTGACCGAGCTACCTCCGCCCATGCCCGGCGCCAACCTCCCCGTACCGCCTCTGGCCCCCGATGCGCCGATGTCGAGCGCAGACCCGCGCGATCTGCAGGGGACTTGGTTTCACAATCAGATTCTCGAGTTCCGCATGCAGCGGGACATGTATGGCGCCCTCGCCCCCTACAACATGGCTGGGGCCAAGGTCCTCGCGCGCCGCGTCAACTCGCTCAAGAACGGCGCGCCGTTCATTAATGCCTCGGCCACGTGCCGGCCGCCCGGCCCGCAGTGGCAGCGCGACCTCAACATGCCGTTCCAGATCTTCCAGTCGAAGGATTGGATCGAATTCGTGTTCGAGGAGTACCACGGTCGCTGGCAGGTGATCCTGGATCCGGCCAAGGCGCCGCGGCCGGCCCAGAAGAACTACATGGGTTATTCGGTCGGCCACTGGGTTGGCGATACCCTGGTGGTGGAAACCAGCGACTTCAGGCAGGCGCTCTGGCTCGCCGTCGACGGTACGCCGCTGTCGGTGAACGGCAAGCTGGTCCAGCGGATCAGAAAGGTGGACAACGGCGACCATACGCCATTCCTGGAGATCATCACCACGATCGTTGACCCTGCCTATTACACGCGGCCGTGGTCGGTGGTCCGCACCTTCGGCTGGCATCCAGGCCGCACCGTCTTCGACGAATACAACTGCGAGGAGCAGATCGGCGACCCGACCGTGAGTGCCGACGCCGGTCTCATTCCCGAACCCAAAGATTGAATTCGGATACAGGAATCACCCTATGCGCTACGCATCGAAGATTGTACGACTGAGCGGCCTTGCGCTTGTTGTGGCGGCCGGTTTCGTGATCGCCTTGCCCGCTGCGGCAGCGAACACGCCTACGGAAGCGGCTAACAAGAAGGTCGTACTCGACTTCTACGCCGCCCTCAACGAGGCCGATGCGACCCACGGCACGAAGGAGCGCATTGCGGGCATTGTCGAGAAGTATCTGAGCCCGGAATACAAGCAGCACACCATGATTCTGCCCGGTTCCGGCACTGACCGTGAGAAGCTGATCAAGATGTTCCAGGACCGCCCGGCGCCGCCGCCGGGAGTGGCGGCCATGCCGCCTCAGCGCACCGACGCTGTCATGGCCGAGGGCGACAGAGTCATGCTGCTGACCAGTCGGGACCTACGCGATCCGGTCACCGGCGAAACGAAGCCCTCCTATGTCTTCAACATGTTCCGGGTGAAGGACGGCAAGCTGGTGGAACACTGGGACGTAGCGGCAGGTGGTATGGGGCCCCCGGCGTCGGGCGGGCCGGGCGGCGCCCCGCCGCCGGGGCGCTGATCGCGCGTCATTGGCTTACCGGTCATAGAAGCCATACTCGCTGGGCGCCGACTTGGCCCAGGTGGTGACCGGCATGCGCTCCACGAAGCGCATTGAGACGATGGCTTTGACCCCCTTGAAGCCATACTTCCACGGCGTAATGAGCCGCAGCGGCGCGCCATTCTGGTTGGGCAGCACCTTGCCGTACAGCCCCACCGTCATCAACGCGAGCGGATGCATCGCCTCGTCCATGCGCAAACCTTCGGTGTATGGCCAATCGAGCACCGAGCCACGTTCGCCCGGCATCTGTTTCGGATCCATGAGGGTCTTAAATTCGACGTATTTGGCTTTCGACGTGGGCTTGAAGCGCTTGATGAGATCGCCGAGCGGGAATCCCACCCACGGCACGATCATCGACCATGCCTCTACGCAGCGCATCCGGTAGATGCGTTCTTCCAATGGGTCCTCAGTCAAGGATAAAGGTACCTACTGAATGGACCGGTATGCCCGCCAAATTGTTGCAAATATGATCGGCTTCCGTCCCCCGGACGCCTTGGCGCTAGCCAATGTCCAGACCCGACTGGCTCATCATTGCACAGTGAAGCCGATCCAGCGGCCGAGAAACACGATAGCGATCCACAGGGTGAGCGAGGTTGCTCCCGCGATGCGCGCTGAGCGGGGCGGCGGCAGGGCGTCGTCCCATTCGCCGATCCGCCGATACGCGGTCATGTGGAAGATCGCCATGTTGATGCCGGCAAGCACCAAGAGGCACATCTTGGACAGGAACTGCGTGTTGGCGGCGTAGCCCACCGCATTGGAGGTGAACAGCAGCGAACCGGTCACGGCCGCGAGCGCGAACGCCGCCCAGGTGAACGGTAGCAGGTCGAGAATGAGCTGCCGCGCGCCCCGACGGTGAGAGGCGTAGCCAATCAGCCTGAGATCGACGATCGCAATGCTGCCGACCACGGTGGTTGCCATCAGGACGTGGATGCTCTCGATGGAGGGAAACAGCACGCCGCTTTCGCGGATACCCGATCCGACGGCTGAATCGTACAGGCTTTGAAGGAAATTGGTCCAGGTCATGAAGTGGCTCTCAATGGAATGTCCCCGCCGTTTCAGATGGCATAAGCAATCCAGCGTCCGCAGAAAATCACCGCGATCCAGACCAGCAGCGACACCCAAGCCATGGGCTTGGCGAGGCCGGCCCAGCGCGGGTGTTCATGCTGGAATTGTGGGTGGAGGTAGGGGTACCGAAATAGGAGGGTCAGGACAAAGGCGAGCACGACCAGGACCATTTTGATCCAGAACAAGGAGTTGGCGAGGACACGGTTGGGTTCGGCGACGACCAGAGTCGCCCCTGTCGCCAGCAAGACGGCGATGGCCGCCCACATCCAGGGCAAATAGCGCCGCACGACCGTCTGCGGCGTTTCGTCGATCGCCAGCACACCGGCCAGGCGCAAGTCGGTTACCAAGGCCGAGCCGACCACCACCGCGATGGCGAGAATATGGATGCTCTGGGTGGTAGGGATGACTCCCGCCGTTTCCCTGATCCAGGTGCTGATCGGCGTCGTGTACAGCGCGCCGGAGAAGTCATGTAAACTCATCACTATGGTGTCCTGTAGCCGCCGCGATCAGATTCCCGGAGCCGCTCCGGGGGCGGCGGCTCCGCTTGCGTCGCCCGGAGGGGGGGCGCCCTGCCTGGCGACAAGTCCCAGTGCTCCACGAGCTTTCCGTCCTTCACCACGAACATGTTGAAGGTATAGGACGGTTTCAGCTCGCCGGTGGCCGGATCGCGCTGCTCGCGACTGGTCAGCAACATCACCCGGTCGCCCTCGGCCATGATGGCATCGGTCCGCTGCGGCGGGATGGCCGACGGTCGCGCCGGCCGGCTTTGGAACATCCTCACCGTCCTCTCCCGGTCGGTGCCCGGGCCCGGTAGGATCAAAGTATGCTGTTTATAGTCGGGGCTGAGGTACTTCTCAACGATGTCTGGGATTCGTTCCTGCATCGTATTGGTCGCATCGGCTGCGTTGAGGGCGGCGTAGAAGTCGAGCACGGTCTTCTTGTTGGCCGCTTCGGTGGGCGTGTTCGCCGCCATCGCGGTCGATGCCACTGCCAAACCGGCTGCAAGCACGAAGCCGCTCAGCCGTAAAATGTTCGATGCGTAACGCATAGAGTTTCCTGAGCCTTGATTTCAGTCTCGGGGTTCGGGAACGAGACCGACAAATTCAGATTTCATCAGCGTTATATCCGAAATTGCGCGACGAGTTAGATGCATCAATTCTTAGCCCTACCAAATCTATGCGAGCTTGCGATAAGAGCCTTCGGACTGCTGGATCTCCCCCTTGGCGCGCGCCAAGAGGTCGGCTGTTTCGGCATCGCCGGCCTCGATGGCCCGAAGGATGCGAACATTGTATGCGACGATGTCAACTCGCCTCTGTGGACTGGTACTCGCGTCCAAACGCACGAGGTTCGCCAGCCCCAGCGAGCGTGTCATGATGGACAGCAGCGGGTTGCCCGCCAACTCGAGAAGTAGATTGTCCATACGGATGTGATCGATGAATTCCATGCTGTTCGCGAAGGAGCTCAGAACGCTAACTTGGGCCCGGCCCTGTGCGGCGGCGCGTCCGGCAGCAAGGCGCGGAGCGTTGCAGGCCAGGAAATTCGCCGTCTCGGTACTGTCGCGCGTCGTCATGCCGCTTGCGATGAGGCACGGGGCCAGGAGCCGTATGATGCCCGCCGCGCTGGCCGGAGCTCCCGAGAGGGCGCCCTTTTTGCCTCGTTGACAGCGGACGATGCCAAAATCCTGGAGAATTCGCCGCGCCTGCCGGACCACCGCGTCCGAATAGCCCAGCCGATCGGCGGTCTCCCATTCCGCTTCGAGCTTATCTGGCCGATGGATCATCTCCCGCGTCATTCGCTGCGCGAGAGCGATCGCCGATCTGCGCCCCGACCAGGCAGAGTTGCGCTCCATCACGTCCGGTAAGAGCAACGGGCCAGTGAGGTCCATGGGGCTGGCCATATCTTCCACCCTGGAGATCGCCTGGCGTGCGTTGCGGGCCCTCAAAGCGCGCTCGAGAAGGACATCGTGCCCAGGCGCCGCGCGCCCTTCGCAGGTTCGAACGAGCATTTCGGCGATCTGGGCAACCAAGGCCATGGCCGGGTTGCCAATCCGTTTAGCAAGATCGACGGCAAAACCCCATTCGCCGGCCTTGCCAGTGGGGTCCGGTGCGCCGACGCCGTGGTCGATGGCCGCTTCGACAACCATGCGCCACGCCAAAAGGCGAAATACCTGAACGCAATCCCGGCTAGCGCCGCAGATGGTCAGGTACATCAGCAGCGCTCCGACCACGTCCTCTGCGCTGGGGGCCGCGACGAACACTCCACCGCCCGGACCACGCCGCACGTCCAGGAGGCCGCGAGCCTCCAGAATGATCATGGCTTCGCGACAGGCCGGCCGACCGAGACTCAAGCGCTTCTGAACGTCCGGAAGGGCGCCGAGAGCCGTACCGACGGGCCAGCCCCTCTGCAGAAGATGCATTTCCACGGCCGACACCGCCTCGTGGGCCCGGTTGCCCGTGGGTTCGTTGGCGCCGATAATGCAGGCAATAAGCCGCCGCGCAGCATCGGAGCCCTTCTCCGGCGAGAAACTAAGATGCATTTCCGCTCTCCTCCCCTCTCATTGCCCGCGGGAACATGATCATCTGTTATTATCAAGACACACATTGTCAAATTTGGACCGAAAAAACACGGCGGCACCGGACTGTGACGCAGTGATCATAGCTCGTCGATCGATGAAGGGCTGTCAGGACAAGGGCAGCTTTCTGTAAAGATTTCGAAAAACCAGATGACGAACCGGGACCGGCGCGGCAAAGTTCCGTGGATGAGCACGAACAGCGCAGGCGCGCACGTCTTGCTGGTCGACGACGACGTCGAGTTGAGCGCGATGTTGCGCCAATACCTCGAGAACGAGGGTTTCAAGGTCACGGTTGACTTCAACGGCAAACAAGCCGCCGCCGCCGCCATCAGCGGCGACTACGATGCTGTCATTCTCGATGTCATGCTGCCGACGATCACGGGGATCGAACTGCTCCGGCGTATACGGCAAGAAAGCACGATCCCGATCATCATGCTGACTGCGAAGGGAGATCAGGTCGACCGGGTGATAGGGCTCGAGCTCGGCGCGGATGACTACCTTCCCAAACCATACTACGCGCCCGAATTGGTCGCACGCTTGAAAGCGGTGCTGCGCAGACGCAACGGTGCGCGGGTCGGTGCCGACGACGAGGCAGAGATCGC
The DNA here is from genome assembly GCA_003134045.1 of Gammaproteobacteria bacterium. GTDB lineage: Bacteria > Pseudomonadota > Gammaproteobacteria > Steroidobacterales > Steroidobacteraceae > Bog-1198. Next base: position 5,428 of record PLAH01000142.1, on the reverse strand, counting down.
GCTGTCTGAACTTCGGGTCAATGCGCCGGCGCGCCGAGTCACCTGGCGGGGTGAGCCCGTCCAACTCACCACAACCGAATTCAACTTGCTCGTGGCGCTGCTTCAATTCGGCGACCGGGTCGCAACCCGGGACCAACTCTCACGCAATGTCCTGGGCCGACAGTGGGAGAGTTACGACAGAAGCATTGACGTGCACGCCAACAACCTACGACAGAAGCTGCTGCACGCCTCGGACGGAGGCCTAGAGATCGAGACGGTCAGGGGCGTCGGTTACCGTTGCAAGGCCCGACAGTGAAGGGTGGCCTGTTCTGGAAACTCTTGGTGGCTTTCTGGGTGACTTTTTTCGTCATAACCCAACTGATCTGGGTTCTTGTGATTGTCGAACCCCCGGTGACGACACAGGACGACATCGTGGCTCAACGCGCGGCTCCCCTCGTCCTGGACGCGGTGGGAACGACCTTGAGCCGGATGGGCGAGGTCGCCGCCGTGAGGGCACGCGATTCCCTGCCCGAGTCGGAACGCACCCGGGTAGAGATCCTGCCGCCCGCCGCACAGCCTGCACCGCTGAGCAGGTCCGACGCGTACATCGAGCGCCAGGTCAATGGACCGGATGGCGCGGTCTTCCGGCTGCGCTACCACTATCACGGCGCCACGCTGTTCCTGATGACGATGCCGATCGTGCCCATGATCTTCGCCCTCTTCTTTGGGCCGATATTCGGGGTCGTTATGGCCTGGTATTTGGTTGCGCCGATAAGACGCCTGCGGCAGGGATTCGAGCGGCTGGCCGCCGGCGATATGTCGGTACGCCTCACGCCTGGCATGGGCGGCCGACATGACGAGATCGCCGACCTCGCCAAGGACTTCGACGTCATGGCCGTGCAGTTGGAACAATCCATCCAGGCACGCGAACGCTTCCTGCACGATGTATCGCACGAGCTCCGTTCCCCACTGAGCCGTCTCCAGCTCGCCATCAGTCTGGCGCGGCAGGATTCAACCAGCGTCAAGGCCTGCCTGGACCGGATCGAATATGAGGGGCGCCGACTCAATTCAGTCGTCCGGGAACTGCTCAGTCTCGCGAGGGCGGAGAGCGGATATTCGCCGGGCGAGGACTACTTCGATCTCACCGATCTGCTGGAGAGTGTGCTCGCCGACGCCCGCTTCGAGGCGGAGACCGCTGGCGTCAAATTCGTGTCCGACGTGGACCACTCCGCCAGTGACGACGACGCCCCAAGCCTGCGCGGCAACACTGAGCTCGTGCGCTGGGCGCTCGACAACGTCGTCCGCAACGCGCTTCGCTTCTCCACGAGCGGCCAGTCGGTGCACGTGAAACTCGCCTACGACAAGGCTGCTCGGCAGTACGAGATCGATGTGGTGGACGAAGGACCCGGAGCGCCGGCGTCTGCGCTTCCCACGCTGTTCGAACCATTCGTGCGCGCCGATAAAACGAGTCCCGGGTTCGGACTGGGCTTGGCCGTCGCGAAGCGTGCTGTCGCGACCCACGGGGGAACGATCGAGGCGAGCAACCGGGCGGGCGCCGGGCTCGGGCTTCGCATCACCTTGCCGGTCAACCGCCTACTCGACCGGCCCCGGACGCTGGGCGACATCGCCGTCTGACGTGTCGACGGATCGACTAGTTGCAGGGTGTTGACATATCACCGCGAGCACACCGAACTTCAGAGCGAAGTCAGGTCACTGCTTCGGCAGACCATGAAGACCTGAATTCATGCACCTATCTTGCTGTCCAGCACCCGCTAGCATCAACGCTCGAGGTATTGGGTCGTGAGATCCGTCGCATTCCACGGTGGTGAATGAAGTTGGGTTCAACCAGCTCTTGCATGGCTTTAGGCGCGGGCCACACACGAACCGGCTCAAATGTGACTTTAGGGGTGACCTTCGGCTTCAAATACTGATCGTTAGCGCCTCATGAGGAGAACAGGATGCAAGGTCATTGGTATTGTGCATTGGCGGTAGCAGGCTTGCTGTTGAGCGCAGAAGCATTCGCGCAGGAACGCGTTGTGGGAGCCAAGGACCCTGACGCGTTATTCCATAGCAGCGATCCTAAATTGGATGCCAACAAGCAGATCGTTTATCACATCTTCAAGGACATTCTTGAGGGCAGCAACGTCGATGCCATAGACAAATACTTGAGTGCGCGCTACATCCAGCACAATCCGAACATTCCCTCGGGTCACGATGGGCTCAGGAAGATGTTGAGTATGGTCAAACCGAAGCCGGCTGCCGAAAAACTGTCGGCGCACGTGGTATCGGTGGTGGCCGAAGGCGATTTCGTCGTCGTCAGCACCGTGCAGCCACTACCCGATCCGAGGAGCCCCGGTAAAACCTACACTACCACCCACTTCGACATGTGGCGCATACAAGACGGCAAGGCCGACGAGCATTGGGACGAAGCACAGCTCGGCCCGCCGCCGGGAGCCACGCCATCTGCACCTTGAATAGCCGCCTGCGCGCCTGGTATGCGGCCAGGGATGGCCTGAACAGAGAGAGGGTAGACTACCGTGCTTGATTATCTTCAAAACCTAGCGTTGGCTGAGTGGGTCAGATCATCGCCGTCCCTCTTTGCCTACTCAACCGTGCTCACCGCGCACGGCGTGGGCCTGGGAATCGTCGTTGGAGTGAACACGGTTATCGCTCTGCGACTACTCGGGGTCGCGCGGGATATTCCGCTCGCCGCGCTGAGGCGACTGTACGGCATGGTGTGGATAGGCTTTTTCATCAATCTGGTATCCGGGCTTATGTTGTTCATTGCTGAGGCGCATACGATGGCCGCGATGGTGGCGTTCTGGGCAAAATTGCTGTTCGTCGCATTGGGTATGGTCGTTGCCGAACTACTGAAACGCTTCTATTTCAAGGACCTCGCCAGCGTTCAGGCCGGCGTCGTGACCCGAGTTGGACGCAATTTGGCGATTCTCTCGCTTGGGTGCTGGTATCTCGCGCTGATCGCCGGACGCCTGACCGCCTATCCAGACATGGTGAACGGCTGGCTACATCTGAGTGGGGGGAGCACCTAGTCATGCAGGCCTTTGTCAACGCGCATGAATGGATCTGGTCGGTCTTGCAGATGATTCACTATGTCGGCATGTCATTGATCGTCGGGGTCATCGGCACGCTGGACCTGCGCATCCTGGGGATGTTCAGGAGCATACCCATTGCCGCGTTCCGTCCTCTCGTCCCCTGGGCTGTCGGCGGATTCTTCGGCAATCTTCTGACGGGCATCATGTTCGTGACCGGCAAGGATGCGGGACCCAGCTACTACACGGACAATCTGTCGTTTCGGCTCAAGATGGTGTTCCTCCTGGTGGCCTTCATCAATCTGCTCATCTTCCAGCTCAGCCATCTGGAGAAGAGGACCTATGCGACTCCGGCGGGTGGAAGCGCGCCGGCCGCCGCGAAAGCGGTTTCGGCTTTCTCGCTCGTTGCATGGCTTCTGGTCATCTTTTTCGGGCGGACGATGCAGTACAACGACACGCTGTTATTGTTCCTGGGTTTATAACTCATGTCCGCTTGGGAGGCGAACAGCGTTGTTGAGCATCAGCGAAGGCACCGTCGAAAAGCACATGGCCCGAGCAGCCCGATCGCTGGTGGATGTGCTCTGCACCCCAGAAGCGCCGCGAGCCGCTCCGGCATGGTTCCCTCAATTCGTACCGGATTTTCTGTGATGAAAACAATGGGTTTGCAATGATGCGTTCATCCGACGTTGGCGCCCCACGCGATCGCTATACGCGAGTCGCGATTGTTCTACACTGGGCGATCGCCGCGTTCATCGTCTTCAATCTCTGCAGCGGCTTCTTCATCGAAAGCTGGCTCCATGGACAGCTCAAGGACAGCGCGCCGCCGCAGATCACTTGGATGTCTCTGGTGCTGCACGTATCCTCGGGTCTGACCGTACTCGCCCTCACGATAGCGCGGGTCGTCTGGCGGCTGCTCAACGAGCCGCCGCCGTATCCTTCGGGAATGAAGCCGTGGGAACGTCATACGGCTCACTTCGCCCACTTCCTGCTCTACGCGGCGATGGTGCTCATGCCGCTCACCGGCTGGGCTATCCTCTCGGCACATCCGCCTGCAGGCTCCCGGGGCGCCGCCACTATCCGATTACCTCCCCCTTCCGTCGCGCCGCCGGGCCTGACATCCGGAGCTGCTCCCCCTCCGGGTATGGCCCCGCCGCAGGCAGGGGCACCGCGGGATGTTAAGGTCTGGAACCTGTTTCCGATGCCCGTGATCGCTCCCATCGAGGCTATCGGCGAGGAGCCTGGTGGGGTCGCGCCGCAGCACGTCCTGCACGAAGAGTTCGCGGAGTGGCACGGGGTGGGTGGCTATCTCATGCTCTGCCTACTGATTCTACATATCCTCGGTGCGCTCAAGCATCAGTTCATCGACCGGCAGTCCGAGTTCGCGCGGATGGGGATCGGGCGCAGGAGGCAATCTCGAGTGCTCGGCACCTGATCGGGAGCGGAATAGTGGCACCTAACTCAAATCCTGCGCGTCGGTAGGATCGAAGTGATGGCGCTGGCCGCATTTGGCCGGTCGACAATCGAAAACACCCATCCATGATCAAATCATCGAGCGCACACCATGAACGTCGTTAAGCATCGGGCGGGTCCTTTGCAAGGAGTGCTGCTCCTGTTGCCGATCACTATGGCGGTCATGGGACTGGTCGTCTTGGTGCCGGTGCTGCCAGGAATGATGGCGCACTTCCACGATGTCCGAGGGGTCGAGTACCTGGTGCCGCTGATGTTGACACTGCCCGCGCTCTGCGTCGCCGCGCTGGGGCCCATTGCTGGCGTGGTCGTGGATTCATTCGGTCGCCGCAGGACCTGTATTGGCGCCCTGGTGATCTACGCCGTCGTCGGCATGCTGCCCATCATCCTCAACAGCCTGACCGCCATCATCGCCAGTCGCTTCGTGCTGGGCGCGATGGAAGCGTTGATCGTCACTTCGAGCACCACCCTGATCGGGGACTATTTCCATGGGCGGGAGCGAGAGAAGTGGCTGGCAAACCAGACGGCGGTGGCTTCGATCGCCTCCATCTTTCTCGCGCTCCTCGGCGGCGCGCTGGGCAACATCAGCTGGCGCGGGCCGTTCGCGGCCTATGGCGTCAGCATCCTGTTCGCCATCGCGCTAATGCTCTGGACCTGGGAGCCGCACAAGAGCGAAGAGCCCAGCAACGAGGTCGCCGGCTCCGCCGCGCGCTACCCGTGGGGAGCCATCATGCCAATCGCGCTGCTGGCCGTGTTCGGCGGCGTCATGTTCTTCACGATGCAGATCCAGGTCAGCAACGTGTTGAGCGAGTACTACAACGTCCGCTCGCCGAGCCAGTTGGGTCTGTACACGGGTTTGGCAGGACTGTCCGTCGCAGGCGGTACGCTGCTCTACCGCCAGTTCACCGCCCGCCTCGTCGTTGCCACACAGC
>PLAH01000096.1 GCA_003134045.1 Gammaproteobacteria bacterium | reverse complement strand
GGCGTGCGCAACGTGCTCGCCAAGAGCTACGGCTCGCGCAATCCCATCAACGTGGTGCGTGCGACCATGGATGCGCTCGAGAAGCTGCGTACTCCGGACGACATTGCGGCGAAGCGCGGCAAGAGCGTCGAAGAGATCGTGGGCTAGTCATGACGGAAAAAACAGTCAAGGTGACCTTGGTCAAGAGCATTTTCGGGCAGCTCGCGAGTATTCGCGGCTCCGTCAAGGGCTTGGGGTTGCGACGGATCGGGCACAGCGTGGTCGTGGCCGATACGCCGTCCAACCGCGGCATGATGAATGCGGCGAGCCATATGCTGAAGGTGGAACCCGCTCCGGGCGCTCCGTCATCGGCCTCCGGGAAGTGAGTACTATGCGTTTAAATACCATCAAGCCGGGAGCCGGCTCCAAGCGTACGCATCTGCGCGTGGGCCGCGGTGCGTCCGCGGGCCAGGGCAAGACCTGCGGCCGCGGCGTCAAAGGGCAGCGCGCGCGCAAGGGCGGCTACCACAAGACGGGCTTCGAGGGCGGCCAGATGCCGTTGCAGCGGCGCCTGCCGAAGATCGGCTTCCGTTCGCACATGAAGGCATCGCGCGCCGAGCTCACGCTCGACGATTTGATGCGCGTCAAGTCGGGCGACGTCACGCTCAAGGGGCTGATCGAGGCGAATCTGGTGCCCGAGCAGACCAAGATCGTCAAGATCATCTTGTCGGGCACGGTCAGCAAGGCCTACGTCATCAAGGACAAGGTCATCACGGCGACCAAGGGTGCGAAGAGCGCCGTGGTATCCGCCGGCGGCAGTTTCGCGGAATAAGAGATCAGCGTGGCCACTTCCAGCACCAATGCCTCGGCGGCTCTAGGAGACATGACGCGCTTTGCGGAAATGCGCAAGCGTCTATGGTTCCTGCTGGGTGCGCTGGTGGTCTACCGGGTCGGCACGTTCATTCCGGTACCCGGCATCGATGCCGCGCGTTTCGCCGCCTTCTTCTCGACGCAGCAGGGCACGCTGCTCGGCATGTTCAACATGTTCTCCGGCGGCGCACTGCAGCGATTCAGCATCTTTGCGTTGAACGTGATGCCGTACATCACGGCATCGATCATCATCCAGATGGCGTCGATGGTGTATCCGCCCTGGGCGCAGATCCGCAAGGACGGGGAGTCGGGGCGGCGCAAGCTGATGCAATACACCCGCTACGGCACGGTATTTCTGGCGGGATTCCAGGGATTCGGCGCGGCGCTGGCGATTCAGAATTCGGGCGGCAATCTGGTGCCGAACCCCGGTCCCCAATTCCTGTTCGTGGCGACGCTGTCCATCATGACCGGCACCCTGTTCGTCATGTGGCTGGGCGAGCAGATCACCGAGCGCGGCATCGGCAACGGCATCACGATGATCATCGTGGCGGGCATCATTGCGGGGCTGCCGCGGGCCATCGGCAATACCCTCGAAATGGTGCGCTCGGGCGAGATGAACCCGTTGGTGGTTCTGTTGATCGTGGTGGTCGTGGTGTTGGTGACCTTGTTCTGCGTGTTCGTGGAACGGGCGCAGCGCAAGATTCAAGTGAACTACGCCAAGCGCCAGGTGGGCCGGCGCATGATGCAGGGCCAGAGCACGCACCTGCCGTTCAAGCTCAACATGGCCGGTGTGATTCCGCCGATTTTCGCATCGAGCTTGCTGGTGTTCCCGGCGACGATCGCGCAATTCTTCGGCAACAGCCCGAACCCCAATGCCATCCAGCGGACCTTGCAAAAGATCGCCGCCATCCTCAATTATGGGCAGCCGCTGCACGTCGTGCTGTTCGCGGTGCTGATCATCGGCTTCGCCTTTTTCTATGTCGCGCTGGTATACGACGCCCGCGACACGGCGGAGAACCTGAAGAAGGCCGGTGCCTTCATTCCGGGTATTCGCCCCGGCCAGCAGACGGGCGAGTATCTGGACAAGGTGCTGACCCGCCTGACCCTGTGGGGCGGTCTTTACATCATGGCCGTGTGTCTGCTGCCGGAAATCATTCGCATGGTGAACCCGAGCATTCCGTTCCAGTTCGGGGGCACTTCTTTGTTGATTATCGTCGTCGGTGTCATGGATTTCGTCGCTCAGGCGTCGTCGCACATGATGTCGCACCAATATGAGGGCCTGATGAAAAAGGCCAGCCTGCGGGGCATCGGGAGTAAGAAATGAAAGTTCGTCCTTCGGTGAAGAAGATCTGCAAGAACTGCAAAGTCGTGCGGCGCCGCGGCATCGTCTACATCATTTGTTCGTCGGACGCCCGGCACAAGCAGCGGCAAGGGTGAGGGCAGTGCAAAACGCTATTCCCTTGAAGTTCGGGCGTTTTTCTAATATACTTGCGCGCTTTTTCGCGTGCGCTGTGGTGGAGAAGTAGATGGCGCGTATCGCCGGCATTAACATCCCGATGAACAAGCATGTCGTCATCGGATTAACCCACATTTTTGGCGTTGGCAACAGCCGCGCGGTCCGCATCTGCGATGCCGCCGGGGTGAAGCACAGCGTCAAAGTGAAGGATCTCACCGACGCGGAAGTGGCCTCGCTGCGCTCCCAGGTCGCGAAGTTCGCGGTCGAGGGCGACCTTCGCCGCGAAGTCTCGATGAACATCAAGCGGTTGATGGACCTGGGCTGCTATCGCGGTATCCGCCATCGCAAGGGCTTGCCGATGCGGGGTCAGCGGACCCGCACCAACGCACGTACCCGCAAGGGCCCGCGCAAGCAGGCGGTCAAGATGAATGCCCAAGTGGGCAAGGCTTAAACCATGGCTGATCAGAAACAACAGAACGACAAGAGCGGCAAGCCGGCGCGCAAAAAGGTTCGCAAGAACGTGCTCGACGCGATCGCGCACGTCCACGCGTCCTTCAACAACACCATCATCACCATCACCGACCGCCAGGGGAACACCCTGTCGTGGGCGACGTCGGGTGGCTGTGGTTTCCGCGGCTCGCGCAAATCGACCCCGTTCGCCGCCCAGGTGGCCGCGGAACGGGCCGGCAATGCCGCGCAGGAGCATGGCGTGAAGAACGTCGAGGTGCGCGTGATGGGTCCCGGGCCGGGTCGCGAGTCCGCTGTGCGGGCGTTGAACGGCTGCGGGCTCAAAATCACGAACATTGAAGATGTCACCCCCATCCCCCATAACGGATGTCGTCCGCCGAAAAAGCGCCGCGTCTGATCGCCGGCGCTCGAGACGGCTCGGGCCGCCCAGCGCTTGTCTACTGAAAGTTCGCTCAAGGGTTTGTAATGGCAAAGTACACCGGTCCGAAATGTAAGCTGTCGCGTCGCGAGGGAACCGACCTGTTCCTGAAGAGCGGGGTCAAGCCGCTCGAGTCGAAGTGCAAACTCGAGGTGCCGCCGGGCGGCGTCAAGAGCGAGCGCAAGCAGCGTCTTTCGGAGTACGGCCTGCAGCTGCGCGAGAAGCAGAAGCTGCGCCGTATGTACGGCGTGCTGGAGCGCCAATTTCGCAACTATTACCAGAAGGCCGCGGGACGCCCGGGTGCCACCGGCGAGACGTTGCTGCAATTTCTGGAATGCCGGCTCGACAACGTGGTCTATCGGATGGGGTTTGCGGCGACGCGAGCCGAAGCGCGCCAGTTGGTGAGCCACAAGGCCATTTTGGTGAACAGCAAGCGGGTCAACATCGCCTCCTACCAGTGCAAGGCCGGCGACGTGATCAATCTGCGCGAGAAGGCCCAGAAGCAGACGCGCATTCAGGCGGCTCTGACCATCGCCGCGCAAGTGGGCTTTCCGGACTGGGTCGAAGTGGACGACAAGAAGTTTTCGGGCATCTTGAAGTCGGTCCCCGATCGGCAGGAGATCCTGCCGGACATCAACGAGAGTCTGGTCGTCGAACTCTATTCGAAGTAGGACGGTCGAATCGAAGTGCGACGGTCGAAGTAGGAATTTGGCAAGTAACGCAGCGCAGCTTTCGCTGCGGCGTGTCCGCGGTTAGTTAACGTAGGTGATATCCATGCAGGGATCGATCAATGAATTTCTGAAGCCCCGGGTCGTCAAGGTACAGCCCGTGTCGCCGCGCCATGCGCGTATCGTGATCGAACCGTTCGAACGCGGCTTCGGACACACGCTGGGTAACGCACTGCGCCGCGTGCTGCTGTCGTCCTTGCCGGGCGCGGCGATCACCGAGATCGAAATCGATGGCGTGCTGCACGAGTACACTGCGATCGAGGGCGTCCAGGAAGACGTCGTCGACATCTTGCTGAACCTGAAGGCGGTGGCGATTCGCATGCACACCCGCGACGTCGCGGAAGTGCGCTTGCACAAGAAGGGTCCGGGTCCCGTCACGGCCGGCGATATTGCCGGCGATCACGACATCGAGATTCTGAACCCGGATCTGGTCATCGCGAATCTGACGAAGGCCGGTGAACTGTCCATGTCGCTCAAAGTCGAGCGCGGCCGCGGCTACCGTCCGGCGGCGCAGCGTATGGCCTTCGAGGAGCAGACCCGCGCCATCGGCCGCCTGCAGCTCGATGCATCGTTCAGCCCGGTCCGCAAGGTGACTTACAACGTCGAGAGCGCGCGCGTCGAACAGCGCACCGATCTCGACAAGCTGATTCTGGACATCGAAACCAACGGCACCATCGATCCGGAAGAAGCCATCCGGCGCGCCGGCGGCATCCTCAAGGATCAGTTGTCGGTGTTCGTGGATCTGCAGGGCCAGGACGAATCGACCACCAAGGCGACCGAGACCCAGTTCGACCCCATTCTGCTGCGTCCGGTCGACGAACTGGAACTCACGGTCCGCAGCGCGAATTGCCTCAAGGCGGAGAACATCCATTATATCGGCGATCTCGTGCAGCGTACCGAAGTGGAATTGCTGCGCACGCCGAACCTCGGCAAGAAGTCGCTGACGGAAATCAAGGAAGTGCTGGAGAGCCATGGTCTGACTCTCGGCATGCGTATCGACAATTGGCCGCCCCCGGGCTTGAAGCGCGACGACGAGCGTGACGGCATTTGATCGACCAGCGGTGCTCGCCTCGAGCGCCGCGGCGAGTACGGGCGGAACACAGGTAAGGTTTTAGAAAATGCGTCACAGAAACAGCGGTCGTCAATTATCGCGTAATGCCTCTCATCGTCATGCGCTGATGCGCAACATGGCGACTTCGCTGCTGCGTCACGAGACCATTCGGACGACGGTGCCGAAGGCCAAGGAATTGCGCCGGGTGGTGGAGCCTCTCATCACGTTGGCCAAGATCGATTCGCTGGCCAAGCGTCGGCTCGCGTTCTCCCGCCTGCGCGATGACGCGATCGTCGAGAAGCTGTTCACCGACCTGGGGCCGCGGTTCAAGGCGCGGGCCGGCGGTTACACCCGCATTCTCAAGATGGAGCCGCGTCCCGGCGATGCGGCCGACATGGCACTCATGCAGCTGGTCGATCTGGCCGCCGTGAAGGCGGACAAGGAAGAGGACGCCGAGAAGGGCGCCAAGGCGCCGAAAAAGGCAAAGAAGAAGGCGTCTTCGGACGATGCTGCGGCCGCCGAGACTGCCGCGCCGAAGCGCCGCAAAAAGGCTGCCGCCTAAGAGCGAACGCGTCGGCCTGGGCACCCGAGAGCCCAGGCCGTCCTTTCACGCGGCCTTGCTCGACCTCTCCAGGCTCGCGAACGCGGCCCGCGTCATATTCTCCGGTGTCGACGCGGTGGCCACCACGTTGTCCTCGATCCGAATTCCGCCGAACGGCCGCAGCTCCTCGACCACGTTCCAATCGATCAGCGTCCGCTTGGCCTCATCGCCGCGGGCTTTCTTCAGCAGCGAGTCGATCAGATAAAGGCCAGGCTCGACGGTGACCACCACGCCGGGCTCGAGCATGCGGGTCAGGCGCAAATAGGGATGACCTTCGGGCCGTTGCCGCTCGCCGCCCTTGACATCGCCCATCACGCCGCCCACGTCGTGCACTTGCAGGCCCAACAGATGGCCGATGCCGTGCGGGAAGAACACACTGGTCACGCCGCGCTCCAGCGCCTCGTCGCCCGGCACGGTGGTCAGCCCGATGTCGTGCATGACGTCGCCGAGAATTCGATGGGCGGACAGGTGCACTTCCCGGTAGTCTTTGCCCGCCACGATCTCGCCGCAGAGGCGCAACTGCGCGCCGTCCATGAGCTCGATCAGCTCGGCGAATCGGCCGGGCGAGGCCGCATGCGTGCGCGTGATATCGGATGCGTAGCCGCGGTACTGCGCGCCTGCATCGATCAGAAATGAACGCAATTCGGACGGTACCCGGCGTTCCAGGTGCTGGTAATGCAGGACCGCCGCATTTTCGTTATAGGCGACGATGTTGTTGTAGGGCATCTCCTCTTCGCGCTGGACGCATCCTTCCAGATAACGCATGTGAGCTTCGTATTCCGAGGCGCCGCGTCGGAACGCATCGAGAGCGGCCCGGTGACCGCGAGCCCCCAGGGCGCTGGCGCGGCGCATGCACTCCAGCTCGTAGGGCGTCTTCACCGCCCGATCGTAGTGCAGGCGCGCCAGGAGCTCGGGGGGGTTGAGCGATTCGGACTCCGCGTCGTCGAAGCTGCCCGGCGGTCCGATGAAGGCCACTTTGCCCAGCCTGGCCCAATACGGTGCCGCCTTCGAGGGGTCGGGCAGCGCCGTCAATTCGATCTCGCGCGTCCACGCCGCGCGCGGCAGGCTTGCCGGCTTGTGCCAGTAGTCGTCCGGCTGATGGAACAATACCCGGGGACGGGAACCGGGCTGGTAGATCAGCAGGGAGAGCGGATTGTCGACGATGGGCACCCAGGCTTTGAAGTGCGGATTGACCTTGTAGGGGTAGTCCTGATCATCGAGAAACAGGGTCGGCGGGCCGCCGGCTTGGATGACCAACGCCTCGAAACCGGTGGCCGCCAACGAGCGATCGGTGCGGCTCATTACGGTTTGCAAATGCCCTGTGTAGAGCGAATCCAAGCTATCTGCGCTCACGCTGACTCCTCGAGTAGGCTCTGAAACGACGCGAAGTATGCGCCAGACATTCTCGCGGCTATAGGGGTCCGACCCGCGCTTCGAAACGATTCTTGACGTTACAGGGGCTCCATAAACGGCGAAAGAGATATGAAATCGATGTGAAACACTCTAAAATCGGTCCGGACATCTGGGTGGAAGCCCAGCAAACATACTCGGCCTTTGAGTTTTACCATTAAATATTTCTGGGGTATCGATAGATGAAGACCAAACTTGCTATAAGCGCTTTTGTCGCTGCACTGGTGCTAAGCGCCTGCGGCAGCAAGACCGAGGCTCCTGCTCCCACGACCGACACCACGCCGCCGCCTGCCGCTGCTCCTGCTGCGGATGCCGCTGCGACCTCCGCCGCTGATTCAGCCGCCGCCGCCAGCGCTGCTTCCGATGCAGCGTCGTCTGCAGCTTCCGCTGCAGCAGCCCCGAAGCCGTAAACGCTTCGCGCTGATAGCACCGCCCGAGCGGACGGCCATTCCGGCACGTCCGCCCGGGTTGTGTTTTTGAGCCTCAAGGAAGGCGGCTTACTTGATCGTCAGTATTCGCGACTGTAGGAATTCGAAGAAGGATCGTCAGTGGATCCAGGATATCTACGGCGAGTACATGGATGCTTTGTCCGATCTGAACACCGGTTTGTTCTCGGTGTTGGGCGCCGACAGTCCGCGAGAAGACGAGATCTTCGCCAATTGGTTTGCGAACGATCAATCCCACCCCCTGTTGATTCTGAAGGGATCCGACCCGGTCGGCTTTGCCCTGGTGTCGCGGCCTAGAATCCCCGCCGCGGGCGAAACGTCGGCAAACTACAATATGTCAGAATTCTTCGTGCGTAAGGCGTACCGTCGCGTGGGTATAGGCCGCGACGCGGCGACCCTGATATTCGATCGATTCGCCGGTGAATGGGAGATCGTCGAGTACCAGCGCAATCCGGGGGCGGTCGCGTTCTGGCGCCGCGTTCTGACCGTTTACAGCAAAGGCCGGTTCACCGAGCGCTCGCGCCATGGCGAGATACGGCAACGCTTCAGCAGCGGGCTATCGCCCACGCGCTAAAGTGGGGCGGGCGGGCGCCCTGACGCCAATTTCGCGATCGATGCTCAAGTCCGCCGCGCCGCAGTCGATTCATAGGCTTGAGGGCCAGAATCGGACAAGGAAGCGGCCCAGTGCCCTGTAACCACGAGTTCGAACGTGACGAGCCCCCAGCCCCAATCCCAGCCGAACATCGCCTTTGAGTTTGTCAGGACCCTGGCCGCGGAACTGTCCGCAGGCAAGGTGGATCTGCCCTCATTCCCGGAGATCGCGATCCGCGTGCGCCGGGTGTTGTCGGACCCTAGATCCGCGATCGACCAGGTCGTCCGAGTGGTCGGCTCGGAACCCGCGTTGGCCGCCCGCCTGATGCGGATTTCGAACTCCGCCTCGCTGAACCGCAGCGGCAAGCCCGTGGTCGAGCTGCGTACCGCGATCAATCGCATCGGCTACAACATGGTCCGCAGTGCAGCAATTTCGTTCGCGATGGCGCAAATCCGCAATGCCAACAAGCTGGCAGGGCTCGAGCAGCATCTCAACGACCTCTGGCGACGCAGCACCTTGGTGGCGGCGTTCGCCTATGTCCTGGCGCGAACCTGTTCGAAGGCCGTCAATCCGGACGAAGCCATGCTGGGCGGCATGATGCACGGTATCGGCAAGCTCTACGTGTTGACCCGGGCGATCAATCACCCCGAGCTGTTCGCGGACAGCGCAATGTTGGACGGCATCATCAACGACTGGCATGCCTCCATCGGCAAGGCCATTCTGGAGAATTGGGATTTTTCCGAGGAGATGGCCTCGGCCGTCGGCGATCAGGACGACCACGGCCGCGACGAGCCGGGTCCGCCGGACCTGCGCGATGTCATCGGCATCGCGATTCTGATGGCCTCGTACTCCGAGGACCCCGAAGGTCTCGAAGTGGCGCTGCACGAACTGCCCGCGACGCAGCGTCTCGGCCTGAACGAAGGCAAAATGAGCCTCGTCATGCAGCAGTGCGCGGCGGAAGTCGCCGCGCTCAGCAGCGCGCTCGGCGACTAGGCTGCGAGCACCGTCCGTTCCGCGGCGACCGCCGCGGCGACATAGGCGGCGTTGTCGGGCATGATCCCGGCTAGATTCATCCGGCTGTCGCTCGTCATGTAAATGTGATGCCGCTCGCGCAAGCGATCGACCACCGCGGCGGGCACGCCCAGCAGCGAGAACATGCCGCGCTGCGACTCGATGAAGTCGAACGACTCGTCGCCGATGGCCGTGCGTAAGTGCCTGGCCAGCAGGACGCGCATGCTCTGGATACGCTCGCGCATGGCGGCGAGTTCCTTGATCCACGAGCTGCGCAGTGCCGAATCCGCGAATATGCACGCCGCGATCGCGGCCCCATGGTCGGGCGGCATCGAGTAAATGCTGCGGGCGATTTGCAGCACATGGCTCCGTACCGCCTCGGCGCGCGACTCGTTCTCACTGATGACGATCAAGGCCCCGACCCGCTCGCGATACAGACCCAGATTCTTGGAGTAGGAGGTCGCGATCAACACTTCGGGCACCGACTCGGCGACCAGCCGTACGCCCGCCACATCCGCGTCCAGATCGGCGGCGAAGCCCTGATACGCGAGATCCAGGAACGGCACGAGCCGGCGCCGTAACAGCAGCTCGGTCAGCGTCCGCCATTGATTCAGGTTCAGATCCGCTCCGGAAGGGTTGTGGCAGCAGGCATGGACCAGAACCACGTCGCCGGCGGCGGCTCGATCGAGCCGTTCGAGCATGGCCTCGAAACGCAGCTGATGCGCAGCCGCATCGTAGTAGGGGTAGCGATCCAGTCGCAGCCCCGAACTGCCGAGCAGCGGTAGGTGGTTGCCCCATGTCGGATCGCTGACATGCACCGTCGTCGACGGCGCCGCGGCGCGAATCAGTTCCGCACCGACGCGCAAGGCGCCGCAGCCGCCGGGCGCCTGTACCGTGCGGGCTCGGCGCTCGCGGCGGGCGCTGTGCTCGGCCCCCAACACCAGCTCTTCGACGGCGGCGTTGAATTCCTCCCGGCCGGCGGCGCTGACATAGGACTTGGTGGTCTGGGACTCGAGGACGGTCTGTTCGGCGCGCCGCACGCAGTCGAGAATCGGTGTGTTGCCGCTGAGATCGCGAAATACCCCCACGCCCAGATCGACTTTGCGGGCGTAGGGATCGGCGCGAAATTTGGTCATCAAACCCAGTATCGCGTCGGGATTCAAACGATCGAGTTGCTGAAACAAGAGTGGTAGCCCCGTCTTAGGATGGCCGGCATTATAATCCAAGCGTCAAGGCCGGTGGCGTTCGCTCACAGTGTGCGTTGCGTCTCCAATAAATGAGCGGTCGTCCGATGACATTTCCGGGCGTTAGCGTGTAGGCTTTGGATACCTCATTAGCGGGAGACCCACGTTATGGCCCTTTGGAAAGAAACCCCCACGCCCGCCGCAGCGGGACCTGTTGCCGCTCCTCAACCGGTGCCGCCGCCCGAGCGAATCGCAGCCGAGCGAGCCGAGCCTCGCGGCACGACTGACCCCTCCTTGGCGGTGCCACCGCGCCGGCCGGCCCCGCGCGTCGAAGGCGGCGAATCCGTCATCGCCGCCAACCTGACGATCGAGGGCAAGATCGAGGGAACCGGCAACGTCCGGATCGCCGGCCGGTTCAAGGGCGATGTGCGCATCGACGGCAATTTCAACATCGAGCCGGGCGCTCACCTGGTTGGACAAGTGGCGGCCGGCATCGTGATCGTCGGCGGCGAATTGCAGGGCAATATCGAGTCCGCGAAGCGAGTCGACGTATTGGAAGGCGGCATCATCGTCGGCGATGTGAAAGCGGGATCCATCACCGTGGCCGCCGGGTCGCGCATGCGCGGCCACGTCGAATTCGGTTGGGACGACGAGAAGTCCTTGAAGATGGCCTCCGCGGCCGGCGTGGCGGTCGGCAAGAGCTGACGATGAGCGCTCGTCCGGGCGCGCTGGGCGCTACACGAGTTTGTCCGCACTGCAGGGCGACGGTGCTGCAGAGCGCCAGCATTTGTCCCGGCTGCCAGCACCACTTGCGCTTCAGCGCCGGCAACGCCGAGCCGGAGAGCAAGGGCGTCTCGGCGATGCGCATCGAAGGGTCGATCCATCATGCGGTGCGCGACGAGAGCTGCGAGTACTGCGTGGTGATTTCGATCACCAATGAGCGCGGCGAGAAAGTGGCCCGCCATGTCGTGGGCGTCGGCGCGTTGCAGCCCGGCGAGCGCCACAAGTACACGTTTTCCGTGGATCTGATGCCGTCGCGCGGCGTCGGCGGCGAGCGCCGGCGCAATTGACTCAGCGGCTCCCGCCGCCTTCGATGTCGATGAAGCGCAGAAACTCCGCGCGGGTGCTGGGATCCGCGCGGAACGAACCGAGCATTTTGCTGGTCACCATCGACACGCCGCGTTTGTGCACGCCGCGGGTGGTCATGCATTGATGCACGGCGTCGATGACGACGCCGACGCCGCGCGGCTTCAAGACCTCGTTGATGCAACCCGCGATTTGCGCGGTCAGCTTCTCCTGGACCTGGAGGCGCCGCGCGTAGCCGTCCACCACACGCGCCAGCTTGCTGATGCCGACCACCCGATCCGTCGGCAGATAACCCACGTGGGCGCGGCCGATGATGGGCGCCATATGATGTTCGCAGAACGATTCGAATGCGATATCGCGCAGGATCACCATCTCATCGTAGCCTTCGACTTCCTCGAAGGTTCGCCGCAGATACTCGCCCGGATCCGAGGCATACCCGGAAAACCAGTCGCCGTACGCGGCCACCACCCGTTTGGGCGTGTCCCGCAATCCTTCGCGCTCCGGATGATCGCCCGCCCATCGCAGCAATGTCCTGACGGCGGCCTCCGCGGCCTCGCGCGTCACCTCAGGGTCTTTTTTCGGCTTCTTTTTCGCTGGCATGCGTCAATGTTACACCGGCACGAGATCCAGCACGGCGTCATTGGCCGATTCCTCGAGCACGCCCGTGACGACACTCTGCGCGTTACGGTCGATGGTGCCGGCGGGCGGATTCGGCGTGCCAAACACGCCGGTCAAGGGGCCTCGGTTGACTCGTGCGTGCATTGGATACATCCTGTTTTTTTGTGCCGGAGATCTCGTTGAACTACCGCTCTTGCCTGACCTCGATCGGCGCCGTCGCGGCGCTCTGCGTACAGTCCGCGTGGCCGGCAGCGCCGCAGAGCGAGCAGGCCACGCGAGCGCTGGCGCATGATATTTTCAAGCAGCTGATCGAGATCAATACCACGGATTCTATCGGAAGTACCACGCTGGCCGCGCAGGCAATGGCGCGGCGGCTGCTCGATGCCGGATTCCCGGCCGCCGACGTCGTGGTGATGGGACCGAACGACCGCAAGGGCAACATGGTTGCCCGTTACCGCGGCAAAGCGGGTTCCAAGCTGCGCCCCGTGCTCATCATCGGGCACCTGGACGTGGTCGAAGCGCGCCGCGAGGACTGGACCACGGATCCGTTCCAGTTCGTGGAACAGGGTGGCTACTACTACGGGCGCGGCACCCAAGACATGAAGGTGAGCGATGCCATCGCGGTCACCGCCTTCATCCGCATGAAGAAAGAGGGCTACGTACCGGACCGCGACATCATTCTGGCGCTCACGGCGGACGAAGAGGGGGGGCAGTCGAACGGCGTGGATTGGCTGCTGAAGAATCACCGCGACCTCATCGATGCCGAGTTCGCCCTGAATCCGGATTCCGGCGGGGTGGTCACCGAGCACGGCAAAGCGCTGACCATGGAATTCGAGGCGACGGAGAAGCTCTACGCCGATTACCTGCTGTCGGCCACCAATCCGGGCGGGCATAGCTCGCTGCCCAAGCCCGACAACGCGATCTACCACGTGGTCGATGCCCTCGGCGCTTTGCAGAGGACGCCGTTCCCGTTCGAGTTGAACACCGTCACGCGCGAGTATTTCGTGCAGATGGCGGCGATCGAGACCGGCCAGACGGCCGCGGATATACGGGCGATTCTGGCGACGCCTCCCGATGCGGCGGCGGTCGAGCGCCTGTCCCGCGATGCGCGCTACAACTCGACCCTGCGCACCACCTGCGTACCCACCATGATGACTGCGGGGCACGCGCCGAATGCCCTGCCGCAACGGGCGGAAGCGAACGTCAATTGCCGCATTTTCCCCGGACACTCGCAGGAAGAGATCCGGACCCAGCTGGTCGCCCTGTTCAACGATCCGAATCTCACCGTCAGGTACAAGAGCGACGCGGGCGGGGTGTCGGATCATGGCTCGGATCGCAAGGCCATGGCGCCGCCGCCGCTGCGCGGCGACGTGATGGGGGCGCTGCGCGGCGTCGCCGGAAAACTATGGCCGGGCGTCGCGGTGATTCCGATGATGATGACCGGAGCGTCGGACAGCGTGTACACCATGGCGGCCGGGATTCCGAGCTACGGCATCAACGGCGTCGCGATCGATCGCGATGACGTGCGCATGCACGGCAAGGACGAACGCGTCCCGGTCGAGTCGTTCTACACGGGCGTCGAGTTCTACTATGAATTCCTGAAGCAGCTGACCACGCAAAGGCATTGAGCGAATTCGCCTATGAGCATCGTACAAGTGATCGACGGACGCGAGCGCGACCTGGGCGGCTTCGCGGTGCGCCGAGTGCTGCCGTTCGCCGGGCGCCAGATGGTGGGGCCCTTCATTTTTTTCGATCATCTGGGGCCCGCGCAATTCGCGGCGGGCCAGGGGATCGACGTGCGGCCCCACCCCCATATCGGTCTCGCCACGGTCACGTTTCTGTTCTCCGGGACGCTCGAGCATCGGGATAACCTCGGCAATGTGCGCGAAATTCGCCCCGGCGACGTGAACTGGATGACGGCCGGCCGCGGCATTGCGCATTCGGAGAGAACTCCGCAGGCGGCCCGCGCCGCGGGACCGGCCATCCACGGCATTCAGAGCTGGGTTGCGCTGCCCGACGGGCAAGAGGACGTGGATCCGGCATTCGCTCATCATCCGGTGCCGAAGCTGCCGCGCGCACGGCACGGGCCAGTCGAATTGACGGTCATCGCGGGGCGTGCGTTCGGCCTCGCGTCTCCCGTGGCGACTCTGTGGCCCACCTTGTATGTGCACGCGCAGATGCCCGCCGGCTCGACCCTGGTCATGCCGGTGGAGCACACCGAGCGTGCGCTCTACGTGGCGGAGGGCGCCGTCGAGGTCGGTGGCACCAGGCTCGTTGCCGGACAGATGGGCGTGCTCGGGGCCACCGAGAGCACCGCGACGGCGCTGGGCGCGACTCGCGCCATGCTGTTGGGCGGCGAGCGATTCCCGACGCCGCGGCACCTATATTGGAATTTCGTCGCTTCAACGCCCGAGCGCATCGAGGATGCCAAGGAGCGATGGCGGCAACAGCAATTTGCCCGCGTGCCCAACGAAACGGAATTCATTCCGCTGCCCTCATGACAGCTGCGCGTCGAGTGGCGGCGGCGCTCATCGCGCTCGGTCTGTCGGCCGCGTTCTCGCCGGTGACCGGAATTGCGGCCCCCGACTCCGCGGTTCCCGAGCCGCCGCAAGTGATGGACGAACTCGTCGTGACCGGCGAGCACACCGGTCCCGGCATGTGGCACGTGCATCGAGGGGCGGCAAACCTGTGGATATTGGGCAGCATGTCGCCTCTGCCCAGGGGCATCACCTGGCGCTCGAAGCAGCTCGAGCAGCTGCTCGACGGCACGAATCAAGTGGTGGTACCCAAACCGTTCGAGATCGGCATCGCCCGGGTGCTGTGGCTGCTCATCACGGAGCGCAGCCTGCTGATGGTCGGAGGCGGCAAGCGTCTGAAGGACGTGATGCCGCCGGATCTGCATGCGCGGTTCGCGCTGCAACGGGCCAAGTACACCGGTGACGACGCTAAGTGGGAGCGCTTTCGTCCCATCATCGCGGCGGCCTTCCTGCAGCAGGCCGCGTTTCATCGAGTTGGGTTGTCGACCCGACTGGATCTGGGCGCGGCGGTGCGCGTGCTCGCCAAGAAACATCACGTGCGCATCGATGAGCTGAAGATCGCCGGGGTGCACGATGTGCTGGATGCACTCAAGACCATGCCGCCGGCGACCGAGAACGCCTGTGTCGACGCCTCGCTGGCCACCGTCGAGAAGGACCTGCCGCGCTTGGTCGACCGGGCACAGGCGTGGGCGACCGGCAACATCGAACGCATCGACAGCCTGCACAAGCCCTCCGAGGTCGACGCGTGCCGCGCGGCGCTCGATGCGGGCACCGGCGCGAGCGACCTGATCGCGCAGGTGCGGCGCACGTGGCTCGACAGCATGGAAAAATATTTGCGCGGCGGCGGCGTGACCGTCGCCGTGGTGAATATGGACATGTTATTGGAAAAAGGCGGGCTGCTCGATGAGCTGCGCGCAAAGGGGTACGAGATCGATGCGCCGTGAGCCTGCGGGCCTGCGGTATTTATCCATTTTCCAGCGGAGGTTTTTATGACGGATAAAACGGCGACGGTTCATTGGGAGGGCCAGGGCAAGAAAGGGGTGGGTAAGATCAGCACCCAGACCGAGGCGTTGAAGGCCTATCCCTACGGTTTCGGCAGCCGCTTCGAGGACGATCGCCGCGGCACCAATCCGGAGGAGCTGCTGGCCGCGGCCCATGCGGCCTGTTTCACCATGGCATTCTCTTTCGCCTGCGATGCTGCGGGCTTCGCCACCGCCACGGTCGATACGCAGGCCGGCGTGCGGCTGGTGATGAAGGACGGCGGCTTCCTGATCGATCACATCGCACTGCGGCTGGAAGCCAGCGTCCCCAATATCGATGAGGCGACGTTTCAAAAGTTGGCTGCGGCCGCGAAGGCGGACTGCCCGTTGTCCAAGGCGCTGGCGAGCGTGCCGGAGATCACGTTGACGGCGGTGCTCAAGAAATAACGAGGCTGCTGCCGGGGCGGCGCATGGGCGCCGCCCGCTTGCCGTCCCGCCGCGTCCAGGCGCCTCGACGCCGCTGCAATGCCGCGACCCCGGCGCCGCGGTCGGTTAGGGATCGCGCCGCGCGCGATTCAGGTGTCGCGTGGCGGCCGGCGAAACGCGACCATGAGCGTGCCGATCCACGCGATCATGCATCCCAGCATCACGAGAAGTCCGATGAAGACGGCCTGATTCGAGAGCTGCGGCGGCACCCGCCGGTTCGCGTCCAGCACCAGCCAGTGCATGAAGCACATGAATGCGACGAGCAGCGAGCCGAACCAGATACCGTGCGCCACCAGAAAGGAGCGGGTGTGCGCAATGCGTTGCGGCGCCAGCCAATAGTCGCGATTCGGCAGCTTCATGTCCTTGGCGCGCGAATACGCCGATGTCATGGTGGCCACCAAGGCGATGGGCAGCACCACGGCGAACAGCACAATGAACAGACGGTACCGGCCGGCCGTCATGTACGAGGTCGGCAGGCCCGCGTCATCGAAATGCACGGCGACCTTGAGCGGCAGATCGCCGACCGTCCGATTCACGAACCACGCGGCCAGCAGCAACAGGCAGATGAATACCGCCCAGGAGAATTTGTGGGTGTCGTCAAGCCGTATGTTCGCGGTCGGGTTCATGCGCGCCACAGTATCGGAAACAGAGGGTGGTCCATCGGGGCCCGCGGACTCAAGTGCGCGAGATTCAACTCGATGCCCGCGCGCAGTTCGGCAAGTTGGTGCGCGTCGATGAGCTGCCGGATGCAGTGGGCGCCGTCGCGCTGGAATCGATCGACGACCGCGCCGATGATCACGGGGCCGGCCGGCTCGCCACGGCGTCGAGTATCTCGTCCACCAGCCGGTATCCTCGATACGCGAAGCCGGTATAGATCTGGATGAGAGTCGCCCCGGCGCGCAAGGTGGCCAGCGCCCGCGACGCAGTCATGATGCCGCCGACGCCGATGATGGGGTAGCCGGATCCCAATTCCGCACGCAGCTGGCGGATGACGGCGAGGGACAGCGCATGCAGCGGCGCGCCGCTGAGACCTCCCCGATGCTCGGCCGGCCATGAGTCGCCGAGCATGGCGAGATCGGTGGATGTATTGGTCGCGATCACGCCGTCCACGCCGAGCGAGCGCAGGGTGCCGGCGAGCGATGTGATCTGCTGCGTATCCAGGTTCGGCGCGATCTTGACCAGCAGCGGCACATGCTTCGCATGACGATCCGCGAGACGTGCCCGCTCCTCGAGCAGCGCGCCGACGATCCGCTCCAGACCATCGCGGGATTGCAGCTCGCGCAGTCTTGCGGTGTTGGGCGAGGAGACGTTGACTGCAACGTAATCCGCGTGGGCGTAGACCTTGCGCAGGCAGGCGACATAGTCGGCCTCGGCGTTCTCCAGCGGCGTATCGGCGTTCTTGCCGATGCTGATGCCGCGGATGCCGGCATAGCGGCTGCGGGCGAGCCGGGTCAGGAGATGATCGACGCCCTTGTTGTTGAAACCCATGCGGTTGACGAGGGCGTCGGCGGCGCGGATTCTGAACATGCGCGGCTTGGGATTGCCGGGCTGCGGGCGCGGCGTCACCGTCCCCAGCTCGATGTGGCTGAAACCCAGGGCGCCCAAGGCGTCGAGGTAGTCGCCATTCTTGTCGAAGCCGGCAGCGAGTCCGAGCGGGTGGCTGAATCGCATGCCGAGACACTGTACCGCGAGGCTGGCCGGCACCTGGTGCGGGGACCAGAGCGGCTGCAGCAGTTTCAAACCGGCGAGCCCCCAGTCGTGTGCGCGCTCGGGATCCATGCGCAACAGCATGGGCAGAGCGCCACCGGCAAGCAGCGCTGCCACCGATTCTCTCACGGAACCCTCGGGCACGAGTGCAGAGGCGGCAATGCTTACGCCTTCTTGTGCTTTTTGGGCTTCTTGGGAACGGGCGCCGCGGAGTAGTGAACGTGAGTTATTTTCCAGCCGCCGTCGGTTCTGAACCAGATGTCGCTTTCCTGGTAATCCTCGGTGTGGACTTTCTGGTTGGCCTCGCGGGTGGTCAGGTGCAGCACGTAGCTCGCGATCGCAGTGTCGTCCATGGGGCTGAATTTGATGTGCATGTCGGAAATCGTGCCGGCCTTGATCCCGCCCCCGGCGGAGAGGAACTCGCTCCATTCCTTTTTGTAGCTCGGAACGTCCGTGCGTCCCTCGGGGAACCAGAAGATGGCGTCGTCGGTGTAGTAACCGAAGTATTTGTCGAGGTCGTTGGCGGCGTACGCCGCGTTGAAGTCCTGCTCGAGCTGCTGGATGTCGGATTCCAGCCCGGTGGCGCCGACAGCGGGCAGCGCGGCGGCGAGCAGGATCAGCGAGAGAAAGGTGGATTTGTACATGGCGACCTTGATTGATGTGGCGTGGGCGGAGGCGCAAATTTACGCGAGATCGGGGGTATTTGGGACGTCTCGGTGTACGAAACGTCGCGAGGCACGAGCCCGGCATCCGGATCTATTGCAGAAGTCGCCGCCCAGGGGTTCCGTGAGCGGGATCGGACTATGGTGCCGTCTTATCGTAATCGTCACGGAAGGCGTTCAGATCTTCGATGGTCTTGGACAACGCCCGATGCACCGGGGTAAAGGCCAACCCTTGAGCGACCAGCCGGGACTCGATGTCCCACAGCTGCTGCAGTACTTTTTTGAGTTTGCGGCGCACGCTTTTGCGCGCGCGCTCACGGCGTCGCTGCTGTAACCAACCGCGCGAGCGATCCCGCTTGGAGATCGGTTTCTCCGGCGTCGTCGTGGCTTCCAACCACTGCTCCCCATCGCTTTTCTCCGACATCGGTGGCGCCCTACTTGCCGGTCGACTGCGGTCGATTTTTTGGCGGCAACTCAAAGGGTGCCTGATCATTATCGAGTTTTGCCATGGGGTGGCTCCCTTGATCGATGTCCATGGGCATGCAGCGCGCCGACCACTCGGGCGCTTAAGGGTTGTAATACGCGTCAGCGCGTAGGGCAACTCTCGCCTGCCATTTGATCGTCGTCGGGAGCGTGCGGCGACTGACACGCGCCTGTGGCGGCAGAGTACTGTTGATATATCCAGCAGTCGGGGCGCTCATATCCGAATATGTAATAGGCGTCAAACCAGATCAGGCGCAAGCGCGACACTTCGACGGCCGTGAATAATGCGGATCGTGGTCACAACGCCTGCGAGAAGCACGATCATTCCGACACCCTCTACGAGCGTAGGCCAGCGACGCCGGATCAGCAGCCCGAGCATGGTTCCGAATACCGATTCCATCGTTATCAACTGTGCCGAAAGGGCGACGGGCAGCCGTTGTGATGCGAAGGTCCAGGCCAATGCTCCGCCCAGCGAAGCCGTCAGCGCCAGCACCGTCCCCCAGATGTAAAGAGAGGCGGCGACGTGCCACCCCAAGCCCAGCCGGCTCGAGGCAAACACATTCAGCGAGAGCCCGATAGGCACAAAGGCGAGCATCCCCAAGCTGGCGCCGGTCATGATGAGCGCCGTCCACACACCTGCATTCATCTGCGGGCGTTTCGCCAAGGCGCTCTGGTTGAACAGGCCAAACCAAACCCAACACGCGGCCGCCAAAATCGCCAGCGGGATGCCAATCAGCAGCGACGGTGCCTCGCCAATGGTGGCTTGATCGAAGCTACCCCAATTCACGAGCAGCAGGCCGATGGCGGCCAAGGCAAACGGAAAAGCGAGATCCCGCCAAGCTACCGTGGGCTGCCGCAGGTTACCTGCGATCGCGAGCACCACAGGCACGAGGGCTAGGAACGCCGGCGCGATCACAGGGCCTGCATAAACAGCAGCGGCCGCCAAAGCTTGAAAGTAGACGAGATAGCCGATCAATCCAAGGGCGAAAGACGTGAGCCAATCCTCGGCCCTTAAATGGCGAACATTCTTCCATTTGAACATCAGGTAGGCGAATGCCAGAAGGCCGGAAATCAGGAACCGGACCAGCGCAATGTCGAAAATCGAGTAGTCGCCGATTACAAACGGCACGATGAAATTCAGGGACCACGCCAAGGCGGCGAGAAGCGCGGCGACTATGCCGATTAGCACTGAGCCCTTCATGCGGCCAGTATACCGACCTGCGGACACAACGGACTGTCAACAAGCCTGCAACAATGACCAACGATTGGAATCGAAGTCGGACCATCCTGGAACGCTGAAGATTCATGATCCAACTGGGAGTTTGCGCTGCATCCATGGTCACCTTTCGGCGCCGGATCATCTCGAAATCTGGGCAATCTTCAACGCCGGTTCACAGTCCTGCCCTATCGCGGCTCACGGCGCCGCAAAGCGCAGGCCGACATAGTTCTCGGCAACGGCCTGCGACGCCGCCCGCGATTCACGCAGATAGTCGAGCTCGGCAAGTTGCAGCTTGTGGGTGAACGAGTCGCTCGATAATTTGTGCATCAATGTCGTGAACCACCAGGAGAAGCGAGTCGCCTTCCAGACCCGCCCAAGCGCGCGTGAGGAGTATTCGTCGAGCAGCGTTTCACTACCGGCGCGGTAGTACTCGACGATCGCTCGATAGAGCACCCGGACGTCGGCGCCCGCGAGGTTGAGCCCCTTGGCGCCGGTCGGCGGCACAATGTGGGCAGCGTCGCCGACCAGGAATAATCTGCCGAAGCGCATCGGCTCGGCGACAAAACTGCGCAGCGGAGCAATGCTCCTTTCGATGGAGGGTCCTTCAGTCACGAGAGACGCATAGTGTGGCGGCAGGCGGGCGCGCAGTTCATCCCAGAAGCGTGCATCCGGCCAGCTCTCAACCGTGTCATCGAGCGGACATTGGACGTAGTAGCGGCTGCGGCTCTTCGAGCGCATGCTGCAGAGCGCAAAACCGCGGGAATGATGCGCATAGATGAGTTCCTCGCTGACCGGCGGAACGTCCGCGAGGATGCCCATCCAGCCGAACGGGTAGATGCGCTCGTGCAGAACGATCCGATCCTTCGGGACACTCGCCCGACTGGCGCCGTGATAGCCATCGCAACCGGCGACGAAATCGCATGCAATGGTCAGCGGCTTGCCATCGTATACACAGCTTACCTTCGCCCTCGGGCCGTCGAATTCTTCGATCACGACATCCCTGGCCTCCCACAGCGTCTGGCCCTGCACGGCGGCACGCGCGTCCGCCAGGTCCTTCTGTATTTCGGTCTGTCCATAGACCATGACGTGTTGCCCAGTGAGACCTTTCAAATCAATCCGATGACTGCGACCGTCGAAAGCCAGCTCGAAGCCATCGTGCACCAGCCCTTCGCGCATCATTCGATCGCCCACACCGGCCTCGTTCAGCAGGTCTACCGTTCCCCATTCAAGAAGTCCTGCGCGAATACGCGCTTCGACATATTCCGGTGCCTGGCGCTCAATGACGATGGATTCGATGCCATTGCGATGCAGAAGCTGCGACAGCAGCAGCCCTGACGGCCCGGCACCAATGATAGCGACCTGAGTCCTAAGCATTCATATCCCCGTAGGAAGCGCACAATGCGATCACGCGTAAGATCGAAGATTGGCGGGGAATCGAGAATGGACGGGAACCGATAAAACTTGTACTTTTCGGTCAATGGCTGCACCCCACTCGATACCCCGACGTGCGCGTCGAGCGACTTCCGCCCTGGTGCCGACCTTTTTTCTGTACGGCGAGCCGCTGCAGGCGCCCGACGAGCGTTTGGTGCACATCGAGACCATCGCAGCCCGTAGTCGGCTGCATGACTGGAACATTCAGCCACATCGGCATCGTGATTTGCATCAAGTACTGTTCATGCAGCGCGGCCACCTCGTGGCACGCGTCGATGACGCGACCGAATCGCTGGAGGCGCCCGCCATCGTTGTGGTTCCTCCCAGCGTCGTGCACGCCTTCAGCTTCCAGCCTGGAGCGGTTGGCCTCGTCGTCTCCTTTGCTCCCGGGTTCGTGCGAGATTTCGCCGCTGTGGGAGGCACCCTCGCCGCTTTTCTTGACCGGCCAGCCGTCACCACCGTCGACGGTCCGAGCATGCGTGCGACCGATCTCGTATCCCTCGCGGATATGCTGTTGCGGGAATTTGGCCGTTCAGCGCCCGGCCGCCATGCAGCGCTGCGCGGCTTGCTCGCCGCCCTCCTTGCGAACGTATTGCGACTCGCGTACGCACCTTACGAGAAAGGATCGAACGCTGCCGCTCGCGACCTGGAACTCGTGGCCCGGTTCCGCCAACTAATCGAGGCCAGTTATCGGAAACATTGGGAACTCGCGGCCTATGCGGTGCAGCTACGTGTTTCGGCGCAGCGACTGCAGCGGGCGTGTCTCAATGCCGCCGGTCAATCCCCCATCAAACTCGTGCACTTGCGTGTACTGGTCGAGGCCGAGCGCCAACTGCGCTACACGACGATGTCCATTACGCAGATCGCTTATCACTTGGGCTTTGACGATCCGGCCTATTTCAGCCGCTTCTTTACTCGACAGGTGGGGGTTTCCCCGCGTGCGTTCCGCGGCGGCGGCGAAGAAGTTATCGCTGACACGTAGTCACTATGACAAAACGGCATCGCTGAATTCATTGGTCGCAAAGGTGGTGGACCTCGAAAGAGGCCGCCGGCTGACGTGATATGACTGCGGCGCGCCTGCAGAATCATGTGCCTCCGTTTCAGCAGCACGAGGCTTTGGAGTCTTCCGGCGCTCAAACATACTTCCAGGTCGCCAACGCGCCGAGATAGAAAGAGGCTTCCGTCAGCCGTTGCGTGACATCCAGACGCTCCCGATAGCCGTAGCGGAGTCGAGGCAGCAGCGCGGCGGTCAACAGGAGGCGTACGAGGATGGCTGCAACGAGGCCGATGAGCCCCGGTATGCCGAGGAAGACGGCGGGCGATAGGCCGATGAACAGCGCCAGGGCCAGGTCATTGAGCGTCGGTCGGGAGTTCGCCGAGGCGTCGGCGGACCCTGAGTCGGTTGCCATCACCGACACGACCAGCGCGCGACTGGCGGCTTGTCCGGCAACCATGATGAGGCCCAGCGCGAGGTACGGCGGAAGGGCCATCGGTACATGCGCTGCCGAGAGAGCCATGAGCGCGTTGTATTGGATGATAATCACGAAAATCCCATAGGGAGTTCCGACTCCGGCGGCGCGGCCTTCGAGCAACGCCGTCGCGAGCATGCACAGGATGACGGCAACGCTGGTAGGCCATAGCTGGGAGCCGACCCAGTAGATCGCCCCAGCCCACAACCCCAGCAAAATGCCGACCAACGGCAGGAAGCGCGCCGCCTCCTGCGGCGTTGCCCGGGAAGAATCGTCGGGCGAGGTCGATCGATGGGTCACGAAGCGCAGCGCTGCCAGAAACAGGCGCCACGGCGTGTTCACGCGCGCTTGCGCCGTGCGGGCTGTGCGGGTTGCACGCGTGGCTGTCCCAGGGTGGTCTTGAGGTAGTGGCCGGTGTAGGAGGCTTTGTTGGCTGCGATTTGTTCGGGCGTGCCGACCGCAATGATCTTGCCGCCCCCATCGCCGGCTTCGGGGCCCAAATCGATCACCCAATCGGCCGTTTTGATGACATCCAGATTGTGTTCGATGACGATGATGGTGTTGCCCTCGTCGCGCAACCGATGCAGCACCGCCAGCAGCTGCGCGATGTCGGCGAAATGCAGGCCGGTGGTTGGCTCATCGAGGATGTAGAGGGTGCGTCCGGTGGCCCGCTTCGACAGTTCCTTGGATAGCTTGACGCGCTGCGCCTCGCCGCCCGACAGGGTGGTCGCGCTCTGTCCCAAGCGGACGTACGACAAACCCACGTCGAGCAAGGTCTGCAGCTTGGGCTGCACGGTGGGTACCGCCGAGAAGAACGGCAACGCATCCTCGACCGTCATGTCGAGGATCTCTTGAATGTTCTTGCCCTTGAAACGTATCTCCAAGGTCTCGCGGTTGTAACGCTTGCCCTTGCAGACATCGCAGGGTACGTAGACGTCGGCGAGAAAGTGCATTTCCACTTTGATGACGCCGTCGCCCTGGCAGGCTTCGCAGCGCCCGCCTTTGACATTGAAACTGAACCGGCCGGCTTCGTAGCCGCGCGCCCGGGATTCCGGCACCGAGGCGAAGATGTCCCGAATGGGCGCGAACAGCCCGGTATACGTCGCTGGGTTGGAGCGCGGTGTGCGGCCGATCGGGCTCTGATCGATCTCGATCACCCGGTCGATGAATTCGAGCCCTTCGATGCGGTCGAAATGGGCGGTGCCGGCCGAGGCGTGATTGAAGGAAGTGGCCACGCCGCGAAACAAGGTGTCGTTCACCAGGGTGGATTTTCCCGAGCCCGACACGCCGGTGACGCAGGTCATCAGGCCGAGCGGGAATTCCGCGGTGACGTTCTTGAGATTATTCGCGGTCGCGCCGCTGACGCGCAGCATGCGTTTCGGATCCGCGGTGCGCCGGGATTTGGGAATCTCGATGCGTTTTCGTCCGCTCAAGTACTGGCCGGTGATGGAATCGGGATGCGCGATGACTTCGGCGGCCGTTCCCTGGGCCACGATCTGGCCGCCGTGTACGCCGGCCCCGGGCCCCAAATCCACCACATAGTCGGCCTGGCGGATCGCGTCTTCATCGTGTTCGACCACGATGACGGTGTTGCCCAGGTCGCGCAGATTCACCAAGGTGTCGAGCAGACGCTGATTGTCGCGTTGATGCAGGCCGATGGACGGTTCATCCAAGATGTACATCACGCCGACCAACCCCGAGCCGATCTGGCTGGCGAGGCGGATGCGCTGCGCCTCGCCGCCGGACAAGGTGTCGGCGCTGCGATCGAGCGTGAGGTAGCCTAAGCCCACGTTACCGAGGAAGCCTAGCCGATCGCCGATCTCCTTGACGATTTTGACCGCGATCTCGCCGCGCCAGCCGGCGAGTGTCAATGTGCCGAAGAATTCGATGGCGCGCGCCACCGACAGCGACGACACCTCGGGCACGCTCTTGCCATCCACGAAGACGTTGCGCGCCGCGCGATTGAGCCGCGTGCCGCCGCACTCGGGGCAGGCGCGCGTCGAGCGGTATTTCGCCAGTTCCTCGCGCACGGTGGCCGATTCGGTTTCCTTGTAGCGGCGCTCCAGATTGTTGACGATGCCTTCGAAGACATGTTTGCGCTTGAGCGTGCCGCCCTTGCCGTCCAAATACTTGAACTCGATCTGTTCTTCCTCGCTGCCGAAGAGCACGAGGTTGCGGATCTTCTGCGGCAGACTCTCGAACGGCGCTTCGATGTCGAATTTGGTATGCCGGGCCAAGGATTGAATCAGCTGAAAATAATAGGCATTGCGCCGATCCCAACCGCGCACCGCGCCGCCGGCGAGCGACAAATGGGGATTCGCGACGATCTTCGCCGGATCGAAGAACTCCTGCGTGCCCAAGCCATCGCAGGTGGGACAGGCGCCGATCGGACTGTTGAACGAGAACAAGCGCGGCTCGAGTTCGCTCAGCGAATAATTGCAGATGGGGCAGGCGAATTTGTTCGAGAACACGAGTTCGGCGCTCTTGGCGTCGTCCATGTAGGCCACGCGCGCGACGCCCTGACCCAGCCGCAGGGCAGTCTCGAAGGATTCGGCCAGCCGCTGGCCGAGATCGGGACGCACTTTGAAGCGATCGACGACGGCCTCGACGGTGTGCTTGCGGCGCACGTCGAGCTTCGGTGCCTGGTCCAGTTCGACCACCTTGCCATCGATCCGGGCGCGCACGAAGCCGCCGGCCTGCAGCTCTTCGATCAGCTCGGCGTGTTCGCCCTTGCGCTCCGCGATGGCGGGCGCGAGCAGCATCATGGCCGTGCCTTCGGGCTGGGCGAGAATGGCATCGACCATTTGGCTCACCGTCTGCGCCGCCAGATCGATGTGGTGGTCCGGGCAGCGCGGCGTCCCGGCGCGCGCATACAGCAGACGCAGATAGTCGTAGATCTCGGTGACCGTGCCCACGGTGGAACGCGGATTGTGCGAGGTCGATTTCTGCTCGATCGAGATGGCCGGCGACAGCCCTTCGATGGTGTCGATATCCGGCTTTTCCATCATCGACAGAAATTGCCGGGCGTAGGTGGAGAGCGATTCCACGTAGCGGCGCTGACCCTCGGCGTAAATGGTGTCGAATGCCAGCGACGACTTGCCCGAGCCCGACAGGCCGGTCAACACGATCAACTGATCTCGCGGCAGATCGAGGTCGATATTCTTCAGATTGTGGGTCCGGGCGCCCCGGATGCGAATATTTTGCATAACCAATTACTATACGCCCGGCGTCAAGCCCTGAAGGCTGGGGGCCGCGGGCAGCGTGGGTATATGAGCGAAGACGCCGTGAATCCCGGTAAGTGGGGCCGTCTTGCGCGTGTACAATGCCCGATCCCGTGTTTCGGCACGTCAGCCGCAGGTGCGTGCGCGGGCGCTTTCTCGGGCCTTCCGTGGCTGGGCCAATCGTCCGGCCCGTCCGCCGGACGGCGGTGACTCGGGCGGTGCCGGATTCGAAAAGCCGGCCGCGGCGATCGCTGCGGCGAGCCCCTTGAATCGCGCCTCGGTCTTGTGGCCTACGGGCGTCAATTCAACCAATAACCTCCTAAATTGTGGCCCATGGGCTACAATTTGCCGTTCGATCGAAGCGATTGGCGTCGGGTCCGCGACCCTGTTTTGGGGTAATATGTCATCATTCCGGCAGCTTATTGGCTGACCCCATGTCGCGATGATTCGGCATGATGTCAGTCTGTGGAGATTCCATACGCTTCCGTCCGCTCGTTACGGTCCGGGATGCCAGGATTACCTCCGCTGGGGACGCAAAGCTGCGGTTTTGCTGAGTACTCAAATTTTTAGGGAACCGCAGCGATAATTTCAATTGGCGGGGACAATGAATTTTGTCCGCTGACGAGAATGGTTGGTTAACGGTACTGAGGGTAGGTTATGGCGCGTGGAGTCAATAAGGTCATTCTGGTGGGAACTCTCGGCGCCGACCCGGAGACACGGGCGATGCCCAGTGGCATGACGGTCACGAACATCCGCATTGCCACCAACGAATCGTGGAAGGATAAGGCCTCAGGGGCGCAGCAGGAGCGCACCGAGTGGCACAGCATCGCCCTGTTCGGCCGCCTGGGGGAAATCGGCGCCGAATACCTGCGCAAGGGTTCGCAGGTGTATATCGAGGGCAAGCTGCGCACCCGCAAGTGGCAGGACAAGCAGGGCAACGACCGCTACACCACGGAGATCATCGGCGACAACATGCAGATGTTGGGCGGCAAGGCCGGCGGCGGGGGTGGAGGCGGCGGCGGCACGGGCGGCGGTGAGCGCGGCGGCGGCTCCGGCGCGCCTCCGCGGGACGACTACGACCAGTCACCGGCGCCGGCGGGCGGCGGAAAAGAGGATTTCGACGACGATATCCCGTTCTGACCTGGAAATGTGCGCCGGGAGGCCCCACCCTCGTTAGTCCAACGCACAGGAGCCCTCATGACCGCATTCGACATGACCCCGCCCAGCGACGCGCAGCGCCGCGACATCACCGCAGGGCTCACCGGCGACGAACGGCGCGTGCTCTTGGAGCACGGCACCGAGGCCGCTTTCTGCGGCGTATTCCTGGACAATAAAAAGGACGGCATCTACACCTGCCGATTCTGCGGACTGCCGCTGTTCCGCTCGAGCGCGAAGTTCGATTCGGGGACCGGCTGGCCGAGCTTCTTCAAACCCTACGACGAAGCCCACATCAAGCGCATCCGCGACACCAGCTACGGCATGGTGCGCGTCGAGGAAGTCTGTGCCCGCTGCGGCAGCCATCTCGGACATGTGTTTCCCGATGGCCCGCGTCCGACCGGCGAGCGGCACTGTTTGAATTCGGTGTCGCTCACGTTCACGGACAGCGGCAAGCCGCTCCCCGACGTATTGAAGCGCGGCGCGCCGGAAGGCATCGCCGACGGACAGAGCGCCGAAATGGCCTCTGCGGGCGGCTGAAGCCTGGTCGGGCTGACCCCGCGCGGCGGTCGAGCCGGCCGGCGCCTAGTCGTCGGCCAGGTCCTGGCCGGGAAACAGGGCGTCGCTGAAGCCGAACTGGGTCAGGTCGGCGATGCGACGCGGATACAGAATGCCATCGAGGTGGTCCGCCTCGTGCTGCACGACCCGGGCATGGAAGCCGCTCACGATACGGTCGATGGGCAGCCCGTCGGCGTCGACGCCCGTATAGCGCAGATGCTTGTAGCGAGGCACCACACCCCGCATCCCAGGGACCGACAGGCAGCCCTCCCAGCCTTCCTCCATGTCCTCGCCGATGGGGGTCAGGGTGGGATTGATGAGCACCGTGTAGGGGACGGGGGCGGCGTCGGGATAGCGCGGGTTGTAATCCATCCCGAAGATGACCAGCCGCAGATTGACGCCGATTTGCGGCGCAGCAAGACCGGCGCCGTTGAGATCCCGCATCGTGTCCCGCATATCGGCGAGCAGGCTTTCCAGCGCCGGCGTGCCGAACTCGCGGACCGGCTCCGAGACCGCCAGCAGGCGCGGATCGCCCATTTTGAGAACTTCGCGTATTGCCATGATTGCTAGTATCTTAGCGGCCTTTTCCACGTGAGCCTATGCCCGGTCTTCTATACATCAAAACCTTCGGTTGCCAGATGAACGAGTACGACTCCCGCAAGATGCAGGACGTGCTGGAGGCGGCCGACGGCATGACCCGCACCGATAACGCCGCCGAGGCTGACGTGTTGCTGGTCAACACCTGCTCGGTGCGCGAAAAAGCTCAGGAAAAAGTCTTTTCGCTGCTCGGCGAGTGGCGGCTGCTCAAGCAGCTGCGGCCGCACGTGGTGATCGGGGTGGGCGGCTGCGTCGCCAGCCAGGAAGGCGAGGGGATCACGGCGCGCGCGCCCTTCGTCGACCTGGTGTTCGGGCCGCAAACGTTGCACCGCCTGCCGGAAATGCTCACGGGATTGCGCCGGTCCGGGCAGTCGCAGGTGGATGTCAGCTTTCCGGAAATCGAGAAATTCGACCGCTTGCCGGAGGCGCGCGCCGACGGCGCCACGGCGTTCGTGTCCATCATGGAAGGCTGCAGCAAGTACTGCACCTTTTGCGTGGTGCCCTACACCCGCGGCGAGGAAATCAGCCGGCCCTTCGACCAGGTGCTGCACGAAGTGCGGACCCTGGCGCGGCA
This sequence comes from Gammaproteobacteria bacterium, assembly GCA_003134045.1. Classification (GTDB taxonomy): domain Bacteria; phylum Pseudomonadota; class Gammaproteobacteria; order Steroidobacterales; family Steroidobacteraceae; genus Bog-1198. The sequence goes on along the minus strand of PLAH01000096.1, from coordinate 10,569 downwards.
GGGCGTGCGCGAAATCATCTTGCTCGGCCAGAACGTCAATGCCTATGCCGGTCCGATGGAGGATGGGACCCCGGCCGATCTCGCGACCCTGATCCATTTCGTCGCCGCCATCGACGGCGTCGAGCGCATCCGCTTCACCACGTCGCATCCGCTCGATTTCAACGACAGCCTGATCGAGGCCTACGCCCATGTGCCGAAACTCAGCAATTTCCTGCATCTGCCGGTGCAGAGCGGCTCGGATCGAATTCTGGCCGCGATGAAACGCGGCCATACCGTGCTCGAGTACAAGCAGAAGCTGCGCAAGTTGCGCACCGTGCGCCCCGACATCTGCATCTCCACCGACATCATCGTGGGTTTCCCGGGCGAGACGGCTGAGGATTTCATGGCGACCATGAATCTCATCGCCGAGGTGGGCTTCGATCAGTCGTTCAGCTTTCTCTACAGCCGTCGTCCCGGCACCCCGGCGGCCTCGCTGCCCGACGAAGTGCCGCATGAGGTGAAGCAACAGCGGCTCGAACTCCTGCAGGCGCGCTTGAACTCCCAAGCCCGCGCCATCTCGGCGCGCATGGTGGGCAGCCGGCAACGGGTGCTGGTCGAACGGCCCGCCAAGCGCGATCCGCGGCAATTGGCCGGGCGCACCGACAACAATCGCTGGGTCAATTTCGACGGACCCGCGGACGATCCCATGGGCCTCATCAATCGCTTTGCCGATGTCACCATCACCGAGGCCATGCCGAATTCGCTGCGCGGCCGTCTCGTGGAGGCGGCGTACCCGTGAGTTCGGTGCCCATGACGCGGGACCTGGTGCTGGCGCCGGCCGACAACATCCGATTGGTCGAACTCTGCGGACCCTTGGACCAGCACCTGCATCAGATCGAATCGCGGCTCGGGGTCGAGGTCAGAAGGCGGGGCAATCGGTTCCAGATCATCGGCATGCCGGCGGCCATCAAGCGGGCGGAAAGCGTGCTGCAGGACCTGTACACGCGTGCGCAGCGCGAACCGGTCGACTCCGAACGGGTGCACATCGCCCTGCAGGAACTCGGCATGGAGGGGGATGTGGCCGAGCCTGGCGCGGCGTTAGCGGGCGGCGAGGCGAGCGACGAACTCAAGGTGCGCACCGCCCGGGGCGCGGTGCGCGCGCGCGGCCCGAATCAGACCGACTACCTGAACAATGTCCGCAACCACGATCTCACATTCGGCATCGGACCCGCCGGCACCGGCAAGACCTATCTCGCGGTGGCCTGTGCGGTCGAGGCACTGCAGTCGGAAAAAGTGCGCAGAATCATTCTGGTGCGGCCGGCAGTCGAAGCGGGCGAGCGGCTGGGCTTTCTGCCGGGCGACTTGTCGCAGAAAGTCGATCCTTACCTGCGGCCCATGTACGACGCCCTCTACGAAATGATGGGCTTCGAACGCGTGGCCAAGATGATCGAGCGCAACGTGATCGAGGTGGCGCCGCTCGCCTTCATGCGCGGCCGCTCGCTCAACGACTCGTTCGTGATTCTGGACGAAGCGCAGAACACCACCAACGAGCAGATGAAGATGTTCCTGACCCGCATCGGCTTCGGCTCCAAGGCCGTGGTCACCGGCGATATCACGCAAGTCGATTTGCCGAACACCAAACAATCCGGCTTGCGCACCGTGATCGACGTTCTGCGCGGCGTGCGCGGCATTGCGTTCACGATGTTCACCTCGCGCGACGTGGTGCGCCATCCGCTGGTGCAACGAATCGTCCAAGCCTACGAAGCCAATACGCCCGACAGCGGCGCTTGAAGCGATGGCGGCAAGACTCGATGTTGATGTGACCTATGCGGCCCGTCGGCCGTGGGCGCCGCGGCGTGCGCAGTTCAAGCGTTGGGCGGAGGCCGTGCTCAGCGAACGATTGCATCCCAGTGTGTTGTCGGTGCGCGTGGTGGGGGCTGCCCGCAGCCGCAGCCTGAATGCGCATTACCGGCACAAGGACAAGCCGACCAATGTGCTGTCGTTCGGCGGCGCGGGGCAGACGCCGGACGGTGTGGATCATCTGGGCGAACTCGTGATCTGCGCGCCGGTGGTGGCCTGCGAGGCGCGCGCGCAAGCCAAGTCGCCCGAGGCGCACTGGGCCCATATGACGGTGCACGGGGTGCTGCATTTGCTGGGTTTCGATCATGAAAAGCAGGCGGAGGCCCGGAAAATGGCCGCGCGCGAGGTTCAAATCCTTGATCGGCTTGGGTTTTCGGACCCCTATGCCTGATCGAGTATCCTGCGGACATGTCTGACTCGTCTCCCGGAAGCACCGGCCGCTGGCTCAAGCGCATCACGCAGTCGATGTCGGGAGAGCCGCGCGACCTCGCCGAACTCATCGAGGATCTGCGCGAGGCGAGCGAACGGGGATTGTTCGACGGCGATGCGCTGGTCATGCTCGAAGGGGTTCTGGCGGTGGCGGACATGCAGGTCCGCGACATCATGGTGCCGCGTTCGCAGATGGTCTTCGTCGAGCGCGATGAACCGCCGGACAAGCTGGTGGAGCTGGTGGTCGAGTCGGGACACTCGCGCTTTCCCGTGATCGGCGAGGACCGCGACCAGATTGTGGGCATCTTGCTCGCGAAGGATTTGCTGCGCCTGCAGACCGCCGGCGATGAGCCGTTCGAGATCCGCGAGTACATGCGCCCCGTCGTCTTCGTACCCGAAAGCAAGCGCCTCAACGTGCTCCTCAAGGAATTTCGCCTGAGTCACAACCACATCGCCATGGTGGTGGATGAGTACGGCGGTGTGTGCGGGCTGGTGACCATCGAGGATGTCATCGAGCAGATCGTCGGCGAGATCGACGACGAGCACGACGTCGAGGACGATCAGACCATCCGGCGCGAGACCAACCGTGAATTCACGGTGCGCGCGCTCACGTCGATAGCCGATTTCAACGAGTATTTCGACACTGCGTTTTCCGATGAAGAGTACGACACGATCGGCGGCCTGCTGATGCAGGAGTTCGGACGTCTGCCGCGCCGTGGCGAGACCATCCAAGTCGGCGAACTCGAATTTCGCATCGTGCGGGCCGATCGGCGCCGCATCGATCTGTTGCGTGTGATCACGCCCACCGATATCGAACCGCCCGCCGCCGAGTCGACGCCTTGAATGCCGTGATGCGCGGCCCCGGCGCCGCGTTTCAACGGCAGGCCGCGTCGCGGTTGGTGGCCGCGTTCGCGGTCGGCGCCGCCCTCAATCTCGCATTCGCGCCTTTGGCGTGGTGGCCGTTCGCCGTGCTCGCCCCCGCGGCGCTGTTCGCGTTGATTCGCGGTTTGCCGCCGCGTCGCGCCGCGTGGGCGGGGGCGGCATTTGGGGCGGGACTGTTCGCGTTCGGTACGTATTGGCTGTTCACCTGCCTGCATGTGTTCGGGCTGGTGCCGGTGTGGCTCGCGCTATTCCTGCAGGCGGCATTGGTCGCGCTGATGTCGACTTATTCCGCGGCGCTGTGCTTCATCGCCAATCGCTACTGGCTGAAGTCCGGCATGACGCGCGATTGGCTGGTGCTGCCCGCTCTCTGGGTGCTGCTCGAGTGGCTGCGCGGCTGGGTGTTGACGGGCTTTCCCTGGTTATCGCTGGGTTATGCGTTCATCGATGCGCCGCTCGCCGGCTGGGCGCCGCTGCTTGGCGTCTACGGAGTGACCTGGGCGGCGGCGTATGCAGGCGTCGCGCTCAGCGTGCTGTTGGCGCCCGGCCTCGCCGGGTCGCGACGCCTCATCGCGCTGGCGGCGCTGGCGTTGCTGTTCGCGGTGCCGCTGCTTGCAGAGCGCCATGCGTGGACCCGCCCAGCCGGAGCGCCGCTGGCCGTCGCGGCCGTGCAAGGCGCCGTGTCGCAGGACCAGAAATGGCAGGTGAAGAATCGCGATGCCACGATGGCGCGCTACGCGAAACTCAACGAGCAGGCCTGGGGGGCGCGTCTCATCGTCTGGCCGGAGTCCGCGTTGCCGGTGCTCTCCAACATGATTCCGGAATATCTGGCGAGCTTAAGCAAGAGCGGACGCGCTCACGACGCCGATTTCGCCATCGGCCTCGTCCACTATCGATTGGATACGCAGCAATATTTCAACGGGCTCCTGGTGATGACCGCCGCGGGCGACGGCTGGTATTACAAGCGCCACTTGGTGCCGTTCGGCGAGTACTTTCCGGTTCCCTCCTTCGTGCGCTCGTGGATGCGCCTGATGAGTCTGCCGTACGACGACATTTCCGCGGGTTCCAAGGATCAGCCCGTGCTGAGCGCCGCCGGCCAGAAGCTGGGGCTCACCATCTGCTACGAAGACGCCTTTGGCAGCGAGCAGCTCGAGGTGTTGCGCGACGCTACCCTGCTCATCAACGTCACCAACAACGCCTGGTTCGGCGATTCCACGGCGCCGCACCAGCATCTGCAGATATCGCGCATGCGCGCCCTGGAGGCGGGGCGTTATCTGGTGCGCGCCACCAACGATGGCATCACCGCGGCAATCGACGCCCGCGGCAGGGTGGTCGCGCAGCTGCCGCAGTTCCAGGAAGCCGTGCTGCGCGCCGACGTGCGGCCGATGACGGGACTGACGCCGTACGCACGGTTCGGCAACTATCCGGTGGTGATCGCAGCGTTGGGATTGCTGGGGTGGGCGAGCTGGCGGCGGCGAGGGGGGTAGCTGAACGACTTGCTTCGGGACCGATGGGCGGCGATTCGCTCGCTTCGGATTCGGAGCGCTGCCGCTAACGAGTCATCTGCGCAATCGGCACTCGCTTGCCGCCGGGCGGCTTAAAAGCAATATCTCTGACGCTTCTGTTCTTGACGCGCACGATGATCGTGCCGTCCTCGAGAACGGTGAAATGAATCCGATCTCCGGGCTTGAGGTTTGCGGCGGCGCGCACATCCTTGGGTAGCGTCGTTTGGCCCTTACTGGTCACCGTTGTAAATGCCATGTCAGTTCGCATCCATTCTTACGATTTGCAATATCGTAAGGGGGGATTTTATGCCTGTCCACGGATCTATCCGCGCCGGCTCACGAACAAGATCACCACGCCGGCCAAGACGATAGCGATCGGATGGGTCACCCGTATTGGCCGGCAAGAGTTTGCGCGGGACCTCAAATACGGTATAATAATTATACCATTACTATATCGGCTGCATATGACCTTCGAATACGACCCGAAGAAGAGCGCCGAGAACAAACGTAAACACGGTCTCGACTTTGAGGAGGCCCAAGCACTCTGGGCCGATACGAACTTGGTTGAGGTTCCCGCGCGGACGGACGACGAGCCGCGCTGGTTAGTGGTCGGTGATATTGACGGTAAACATTGGTCGGCAGTCATAACTCGGCGAGGTGACAACATCCGGCTAATCTCAGTGCGGCGATCAAGGGACGAAGAGGTTGCAATATATGAAAGCGAAGACGTTTGATAAAAAGTTCGATAGCGGTAAAAGTATCGTTGCCGATCTAGTGCTCGATCAGGCAAGCCGTGGCGGCACCGATGCGAAGCGAGTGAATGTTGACTTCCCGACCTGGATGGTTAATTCGCTCGACCGTGAAGCGCGCCGGGTCGGCGTTACCCGTCAGTCCCTCATCAAAATGTGGCTGGCGGACCGGTTGGCGCAGCCTCAGACCGGCAAAAGCCGATGAGGTGCTGCTAAACCCCTCCATCTTCTGCGCGAATCTTTGGAGATTCTTCGACGACTTAAATGCATTGACCAAGTTTCATGTATGTCGGGACCCGGATTCTATCCGCGCCGGCTCACGAACAAGATCACCACGCCGACCAAGACGACGCCGGCGGAAAGCCACTCCCACGCCGAAATGGTCTCGCCGCCCAACGTTACCCCCAGCAGCAAGGCAACGACCGGATTCACCAACGAATAGCTGGCCGCCAAACTGGTCGAGGTCCGGGACAGCAGCACCATGTAGGCGTTGAACGCGATCAACGTCCCGAACACGACCAGGTACAGCCACGCTTTCCAGACGTCCGGCTGAACCGGCAAGTGCCACGACTCGCCGCGCACGGCCGACATGACCAGCAAGGCCGCCCCGCCGCAGAGCAACTCGCTCGCGAAGCCCGTGGCCCCCGGTGCCAGCGTGAATGTTCGCTGACTCAACACGCTGCCGAGGGCCCAGCCGCTCGTGCCCAGCGCGATGGCCGCCAGGCCTGCCGGCGAGCCATGAATTCCAGCCCCTTGAGTCAGCATGACGACGCCCGCGAGGCCCACGATGACAGCCAGCAACTCGCTGCGTGGCGGATACACCCCGAACGCCAAGTTGATGATGACCAACAAGATCGGGATCACTGCAATGACGGCAACCACCAACCCGGACGCGATGGTTTGTTCCGCATATGCCGTTCCGCCCATGCCCCCGCCCAGCATCAGGGTGCCCACCACCAAGGCGTTCAGCCATTGCCGCGCCGTCGGCGGTGTGGCGCCGCGACCCAGCTGCCAACCCATCAGCAACACGCCGGCGACGATGAAGCGCGTTGCCATGAGAAAGAACGGCGCGAATCCCACCAGCGCGAAGCGGATGACCAGATAGGTCGAGCCCCAGACCAACCAGGTAGCCGCCAAGCAGGCGATGACCAGAGGCGAAAGCGAGCGCGGTAGGGCCGGTGTGGACGAATTATTCATAACCAACCATTGCAAGGATACCGGTACTGTACAACGCCCGCGGCCGCGCCGCGCCAACGCAAACCAGGGACTTGCGTGTAAAGAACGGCTCCTTAAACGAACATGGTTGTCCATCAAATAGAAAACCGTGTCGGCGCCGTGCCGGCGGAAGGGCGGCCACGTTGCCCTGGTCGTCCCACTGCCTGACTCGCACGGCGTCGCGAAGCAACCATAGGCTGAGAACCGTCGAGTCGTGCGAGTTGCACAATTGATTAAATATAACTACAATAAATATTATGCTGATCACGTTTGATCCAGCAAAGCGCGATAAGACCTTGGCGGAACGGGGTCTCGATTTCCGGCGGGCGGCTGAGCTTTTTGATGGTATCCATCTTACCCGCGCGGACGATCGGCGCGACTATGGCGAGCAGCGGTTCATTACGGCTGGTCGGCTTGATCAAAGAATTGTGATCATCGTCTGGACGGCTCGCGGACGAGCACGACGGATCATATCAATGAGGAAGGCGAATGGACGTGAAATCAAAAGGCTCTCGCCGTACCTGGCGTGATCCGGACGACGCACCGGAAATCACCGATGAATGGGTCGCGTCCGCCGATCTACGCATTGGCAAGAAGCTAGTGCGTCGGGGGCGCCCGGTGGGATCGGCCAAAAAGACCCAGACAACAGTTCGGATATCAAACGAGGTTTTGGCCTTCTTTAGGGCTTCTGGCCGAGGCTGGCAAACCCGGATGGACGAAGCGCTGAAGAAGTACGTGGCGGCGCGCCAGCGATAATCGCTGCCGTGGATATGCCGACCCTGACGGAAGCAGAGATAGGAACCCAACCGAGTTGATCGTTTGGTTACACCTAACTGCCGGACACCATCAACTCCTCGATCAACCCGCGATAAGACGCCACGTCGGCCGTCGCGAGACCCGCCACCTTCCCCTGGTCGTCCCATTGCCTGATTCGCACGGCGTCTCGGTGGTGGGGTTCCGCTTCGAAGCGCGCGATCTCCGCGGCCGACATCGGGCCGCCTTGGAGTTTCAATGTGACCACGGAGGCGGGGCTCAGCTTGGAAAAATATTGCGGGTCGATGGCGCAGAGATAGCGCTTCGCGGGAACGTGCAGTCGCACGGGCTCGTAGACGGCCGCGGGGAACCGCCGTGCCAGCCAACGGCCGCCGATTTCCTCGTGGTATGCATCGCTGACCCAGTCGGCGAGATCGTCGGGGACGTCTTCGACCAAGTGCCCTACGTCGTGCAACAGGGCGGCGATGACGAGCGAGGGTGGTGCGCCGGCGGCGTACGCGAAATGCGCCGCCTGCAGCGCGTGCTCGGTCATGGAGACTCTTTCGCCGAAGTACGCGCCGGAGCCGCGCTTGGCGAAGACGGCGAGTATCTCGTCGGTAATGGTCATGTGAGGGTCTCCCGGTTGAGTTCGCGCCGCAGCAGCGCGGCTTGGCTGAAGACGCTGTCGCGGGTGAGATAGCAGCCGCGCAGGTGGCGGCCGTGTCGGGCCGATGAAAATGCGGTACGGCCGTGCAGAATGCGTTGGTTGTCGAACAGGACCAGATCCCCGTCCCGCATCCCGAACGTCATTTGAAAGCGCGGTTCGCGGAGCAGCAGCGCGAAGCGCCGATAGGCCGCATAAAAGCTAGCGGTGTCGGCTGCCGCGAGGCGCAGCGGCGCGATCGAGCGGTTATTGTAGTGCACGGCAGTGACCTCGCCATTGCACGACAATTGGATCAGCGGCCGTTCGGCGTACAGCTCGGCGTCCTTCGAGCGGTAGCGAAACGGCACCTGCGTTTGCGTCAGGACATCGAACGACTCCGGATCGGTGCGGCGCAAATGCTCGGCAATCGCGAAGCCGTCGGCGAACAGGCTGTCGCCGCCGTCCGGCGATGCCAGCAGCACGTGCAATGCTTGAAACCCCGGAACCGGTTCGCGGTAGGGGTTGTCGGTGTGCAGGCCCAATCCCAGATCCGAATAGGCGAGATTCTCCGGCTGGGCCACGGACCGCACGTCGAAGGTGAGACCATAGTTGGTCTCGCACACGCGGCCGGCGAGGGCCATCGCGTCGAGAATCGCAGGATCCGTGGCGGGAACTTCGCTCAAGAAAGCCATGCCCATTTGTAGCAGGCGCGTGAGCCACTCGAGTTTCAGGCGAGGGTGCGACTCGAGTTCGCCGGTCGTGGCCCACGCGAAATCGCGCGCGGCGTTCATCGACGCGCCATCGAGCCACCGCGTTATCCGGCACTCCGGCTGATCCGGCTGCTGCGCGGGAGCATGCGCGGCCAACCAGGCGGAGTCGAACGAGGTGGGCGTTGTCTCGTCTTGCCACTCGATGCGGACCGCGTTGCCGTGCAGCTGCACCGCGCGGATGCGCGGCTGCTCCGGCAGGTCGGCGATGTCGACGAGACGCTGGCCGCTGTGCGCGTCGCGGTCCTCGGGCCGATTGTCGCGCAGCCACAGGCTGGTGAATTCGGATACCTCGCCATTGCTCCAGCTGATACTCAGCACGTCGGGAGCCGCGGTGATGTGGGCCATGACGCTAGGGCCAGCGACGCGAGGGCCGATGCCGGCAGTGTTGATGCCGGAGCCGACAGTGTCAGTGTCCGTGCTGCCAGGGTCGAGGGTGCCGGCGGGGCCGAAGGTGTCAGTGTCCGTGCTGCCGGCGTCGAGGCTGCGGGGGTCTTTGGTGCTGGCGTCGACATTGCCGGTGTGGTTCATGGAAGATGTTTCCCTGCGGCAGCCGCCCGCGAGTTCAGCGCATACAGAATGCCCGCACCGATCGCTGCCAGCGCGCTGACGGCAGCCAGTGACAGGAACACGCCCTTCCAGCCAAACGCCACCGACACGCGGGCGACACTGTCGCCGGCGACCACGGCTCCCAGGTAGCCGACGCCGTCGATGATGCCCGACGCGGCGGCCGAGGCTTGCTTGCCGCCGAAATCCAGTGCGAACGCGCCACCCAAATAGGAGTACGGGCCCAACAGACAAAACGCGATCGTACCGATGGCGAGCAGCGGGAGCAGCGCACTGGTGGTGCTGGAATGCATCGACATGAGCACCAACAGCGCCATGGCCGTGGCGCACAGACCGACCAGCAGGATCAACGCGCGGCCGTTCACGCCGATCCGATCGCTGAGCCAGCCGGTCAAGATCACGGACACGGCGCCCACGGCGGGGAAGATGGCGCTCTTGCCGGCGGCGTTGCTCATGCTGTAGCCCAGGTAATCATGCAGATACACCGGAGTCCAGGCGTTGAAGGTCTCGCGAATGATGGTGCAACCCAGCGACAGCAGGCATATCAGCAGAAAGGCGCGGCTGCGCAGCAGCGGCGCCAGCAGTTGCCGGTAGCTGCCCGGCGGCGACTCGGAGGAGGAGAATAAGTTCAGAGGGTTGACCTTGGCTTCCGTGAAGCCGGCATCGATGCGCGATTCGCGCAGCAGCCACAGATTCGCGATCAGCATGAGGCTGGCCGCCGCCGCCGCCAGGTAGAACAAAGGCCGCCAGCCGAACCCATCGCTAATCATCACGCCCATCCACTGCCGTGCAACCGCATCGCCGACCAGATAGCTCACGCTCAAGATGCCGACGATGGCCCCGTAGGTGGAGAAATCAAACCACTTCGAGGAGATCTTGAGCAAGCCCGCCCAGGCGACCGATTGAGTCAAGCGATTGCCGAACCATGCGATGGTGAACACCGGAATATAGGAACTCGTCGTGAACAACAGCGTGAACAGCGTCGCCCCGCCGAGACCGATCAAGAAACTGATGCGGCCGCCCCAGAGGTCGCCGAGCCCGCAAAGGAACAGCTTGCCGAGCGCATAGGCCAGCACGCCGAACGAGGCGATCTGGCCCATGCGAATGACCGCCGTTCCGTGACTGACGCCGTGCACGCCCAACTCGTCGATGAGCAGCGGCATGGCGACCGACAAGTCGGCGCGGCAGAAGTATAAAGCGGCGTAGCCGCCAAAAAGTAATAC
>PLAH01000138.1:955-15033 GCA_003134045.1 Gammaproteobacteria bacterium | reverse complement strand
GAGGAGCGATCGCTCTCGACGGTGCGCCGGATCTGGCCCCAGATGTCAAGGGTCCAATTCGCGGAGACGCCGGCGCTCTCGGTGGTGTGCGTGGGTTCAGTGCCGATCGCGCCGCGCTGCTGCGGTCCGACCGCGGCCGCGATGCTCGGCCAGTAGCCGGCGCGCGCCTGCGCGACCAGGGCTTGAGACTGGTCGTAAGCGGCCGCCGCTGCCTTGACCGTTTCGTTGGAAATATCGATCTGCGCCTCGAGCTGCGCCAACGTGTCGTCGGCGAAGATGTTCCACCAAGGTCCGCGACTCATGACGTCGTTGGGCTCACTGGGCCTCCAGCCGGCCTGTTCCTTGAATGTCGGGGTGGTGTCGAACGGCGGCCGATGGTAGTCGGGTCCCACCGCGCACCCTATCGCCAGGGCGACGCCGCACCCCACACTGAACGTGCGCCAGAGAGTCCTCACGTCGCCGGCTCCGCCGGGCCGAATGCCCCGTCCGCAGGCGTATCCCCGCGGTTGCCGCGTGCGGACGGCGGCGCGTACTTGCCCTGCTTCAAGTGCTTCCAGTAGCGATGCACGTAGAGGTACACCACGGGCGTGGTGTACACGGTCAGGAGCTGGCTGACGATCAACCCGCCGACGATGGCAATGCCTAGGGGCCGGCGCATTTCGGTGCCGTCGCCCGAGGCGATGGCCAGCGGCAGCGCGCCGGCGATAGCCGCGCAGGTGGTCATCATGATGGGCCTGAAACGCAGCGAGCACGCGTGCGCGATTGCCGTGCGCGGGTCCATCCCCAAGGTGCGTTCCGCTTCCAGGGCGAAGTCCACCATCATGATGNNCATCATGATGGCGTTCTTCTTGACGATACCGATCAGCAGCAAGATCCCCAGAAAGGCGATCAGGCTGAATTCGGTGCCGGTCGCCATGAGAGCGAGCAGGGCGCCGACGCCCGCGGAGGGAAGCGTCGACAGGATGGTGAGAGGCTGGCTGTAACTTTCGTACAGAACACCCAGCACCACGTAGATCGCGAGCAGTGCGGCGACCAACATCAGCGGCGTGTTGCCGTTGCTTTGTTGGAAGAGCTTGGCGGTGCCGTAAGTGCCGCCCTGAATGGTGACGGGGATGTGGATCTGATTCATTTTCTTTTCGATGGCCGTGAGGGCGGTGCCGAGCGATACGCCATCCGGCAGGTTGAAGGCGATGGCGGTCGACACCGAGGTTCCCGTGTGGTTGACGCTGACCGGCGTGGTGCCGATCGTAAAATGACTGAAGGCGGCGAATGGCACGACCGTTTCGGCCGCCACGCTGACCGCAGACCCGGTCGACGTATTGCCGCGGCCCGCATTGGCCAGGGAATTCAATGCGGCGTTGCGCGCGGCGTCGCCCGCCACGGCGGCCGCGGCCGCGGTCGTCGCGCTCGTGCCGCCGGCCGCGGTGGTGCGCGTGGTCGCCGTGGATGTCGTCCCGGCCACGGCCTGTGTGCCTTGAGTACCGCTGACAGCCGCGCCCGATGTGCTGATATACAGCTCGTTCAAGACATCCGGGTTCTGCCAGAACTCGGGCGCTACTTCCATGACGACGTGGTACTGCTGGGGGCTGAACGGATTGTAAATGTTGGAAACCTGGGCTTGCGCGAAAGCGTCGCCCAACGCATTGTCGATCTGGATCTCCGTCAGTCCGAGCCTCGAAGCGCTGTCGCGGTCGACGATCAAGTCGGCCTCGAGGCCGCCGGGTTGCAGGTCGGTATCGACGTCGGTGAGCTCCGGCAAGTCCTGCAGCGCCGTGCGTAGTTTCTGCGACCAGCTGCGCAGCTCCGACAAGTCGTCGCCCAGCAGGGTGTATTGATATTGCGAATTCGCGGACCGGCCGCCGCCGCCGCCGATGTCCTGAACCGCTTGCAGAAAAGCCGACACTCCCTGAACGCGGGCGAGCTTGGGCCGCAGGCGCGCGATGATGAGGTCGGCCGAGATGCGCCGTTCCGCCAGCGGTTTGAGGGCGATGGTGAGATTGGCGCTTGCGCCGCCGCCGCCGCCGGGTCCGAAACCGCCGCTGCCGACCGAACCGGTCACGGTGCTGACCGCCGGATCCCGTTGGACGATGGCGGCGACTTCCTGGAGCTTGCTCTTCATCAGCTGAAACGAACTGGACGCGTCTCCCCGGATGCCGCCCTGCAACTGACCGGTGTCCTGCTGCGGAAAAAATCCCTTCGGGATGACGACGTACAAATAGACGTTGATGCCGACGGTCGCGAACAACAGCAGCATCATGGTGCGCGGATGGTGCAAAGCCCAGTCGAGGCTGCGCTCGTAGCCGCCGCGCAGCCGTTCGAATTCGCGGTTGAACGCGTTTGCGAACCGCGACGGCCGGCGATCGCGTTCCGGTTCGAGCAGCAGCGAACACATCATCGGCGTCGTCGTCAGCGAAATCACCAAGGAGATCAAAATTGCCACCGACAGCGTCACGCAGAATTCGCGAAATATCTTGCCGACCAGGCCGCCGGCGAACATGAAGGGGATGAATACGGCGATCAGCGACAAGCTCATCGAGACCACGGTGAAACTCACCTCGCGGGCGCCCAGCAGCGCGGCGCTCATGCGGTCCATGCCCGCTTCGATGTGGCGCATGCTGTTTTCCATGACGACGATGGCGTCATCGACGACGAAGCCGGTGGCTATGGTGAGCGCCATCAGCGAGAAGTTGTCGAGCGTGTAGCCGAGCAGATACATGGCGCCGAACGTGCCGATCAGCGAGACGGGCACCACCAGGGCGGGAATGAGCGCGGCGCGGTAGCTGTTGAGAAAGATGTAGACCACGAGGATGACCATCGCCACCGCCAGCACCAGAGTTTCCTCGACCTGCCGCAGCGATGCGCGAATGGTGATGGACTTGTCGAACGTGACCACGAGATCGATCTTCGGATCGATGGAGCTCTTCAGTTGCGGCAGCTCCGCCTTCACCGCGTCGATCATCTCGATGACGTTGGCGCCGGGCTGCTGCAGAATCGTCACGAACACGGCCGGCTTGCCGTTGTACAGGCCGTACGTGCGGATGTTCTCGGTGGCGCCATCCTCCATGTCGAGCACCTGCGCCACGTCGCCGAGCCGCACCACGGCGCCGTTGCGGTTCGCGATGATGAGGTTGCGATACGGCGCGGCATCGCGCGCATTGTCGTTGGTGTAGATCTGGTAGTGCAGGTCGCTCGATTCGATCGCGCCCTTGGTAGCGTTGGCATTGGCGTTCGAGATTGCCGCGCGCACGTCCTGCAGACCGATGCCGTATTTCGCGAGCGCCTGGGGGTTGATCTCGACCCGTACCGCCGGCAACGCGCTGCCGTTGACGTTGACGCCCCCCACGCCCTGGATTTGCGAGAGCCGCTGCGAAATCACCGCATCGGCCGCGTCGTAGATCTGGCCCTGGGTGAGCACGTCGGACGTCATGGCGATGGCCATGACGGGAAACGAGGCGTTGTTGATCTTCCTGTACGACGGATTGCGCGTCAGCGACGAGGGCAGGTCGGCGTGCGACGCCACGATGGCCGCCTGTACGTCGCGCGCCGCGCCGTCGATATCGCGGTCCATCCCGAAGGTCAGCTGGATGTTCGATGTCCCGACGCCGCTGGACGATGTCATGTCGTCGACATCGGCGATGGCGCCCAGATGCCGCTCCAAGGGCGTTGCCACCGTGCTCGCCATCACCTCCGGACTGGCCCCGGGCAGCGCCGCCGAGACGAAGATCGCGGGCACGTCGATGCGCGGCAGGGGCGCGACCGGCAGCAGCGTGAATGCAACGGCGCCGCAGAGCGCCACGCCCACGGTCAACAGGATCGTGGCCACGGGTCGGCGGATGAAGGGCGCGGAAATGTTCACGTGGAATTGTCCGCCAACGCGCCGCCGCGGTCGCTCCGCGACATTTTGCCGTGAACACGCGCCGCAAGCCGGCCGAAGACCAGGTAGATCACCGGCGTCGTAAAGAGCGTGAGCACCTGACTCACCAGCAGACCGCCCACGATGCTGACGCCTAAGGGGTGCCGCAGTTCGGAGCCGGTGCCGGTGCCGAACATCAACGGCAGCGCGCCGAAAATGGCGGCCACGGTGGTCATCAGAATGGGGCGGAAACGCAGCAGGCACGCCTGGTAGATGGCGTCGCGCGGCGAGAGGCCCTGATCGCGCTCGGCGACGACCGCGAAGTCGATCATCAGAATCGCGTTCTTCTTCACGATACCGATCAATAGAATGATGCCGATGAGCGCGATGATGGTCAGATCGTCGCCGGCCAGCATGAGGGCGAGAAGTGCGCCGATGCCGGCGGACGGCAGCGTGGAGAGAATGGTGATGGGATGGATGAAGCTCTCGTACAGCACGCCCAGCACGATGTACATCACGAGCACCGCGGCCACCAGCAACAGCAGCTCGTTATCCAGGTTGCTGCGAAAGGCGAGCGCGGCGCCCTGGAAGGTGGTGCGGATGCTGTTCGGCAAACCGACGCTGCGCTCGGCACTCTCGATGGCCGTCACCGCGGCGCCGAGCGAGGCGTCGGGGGCCAGATTGAACGATACCGTCGTCGCGGGGAATTGCGCCAGATGATTGATGAGCAGCGGCCGCGTTTCCACGTCGACCTTGACGATGGCCGACAAGGGCACCTGGCCGCCGCCGGCAGTCGGCACATAGATCGACGCCAGGGAATCGACCGAGCGGTAGGACGCGGGGTCCGCCTCCATGATGACCCGGTATTGATTCGACTGGGTGAAAATGGTCGAGACGATGCGCTGCCCGAATGCATCGTACAGCGCGTTGTCGACGGTGCCGACGCTGATGCCGAGGCGGGCCGCGCTGTCGCGGTCGATGGTGACGTAGGCCGCGAGGCCATTGTCCTCCTGGTTGCTCACGACATCGGCGAGTTCGGGCAGCTGCCGCAGGGCCGTGATGAGCTTGGGCGTCCAGGTCGACAGCGCAACCGGGTCGGCGCTCTCCATGGTGAACTGGTATTGGGTGCGGCTGACCGTGTTGTCGAGCGTGAGGTCCTGCACCGGCTGCATGTACAAGGTCACGCCGGCCACGTCGCTGGTCTCGCTGCGCAGGCGGCGGATGATGTCGGCGACGTTCGCGGTGCGCGAAGCGCGCGGCTTCAGATTGATGAGAAAGCGGCCGCTGTTCAGCGTCACGTTGTTGCCGTCCACGCCGATGAACGACGACAGGCTGAGCACGTCCGGATCGGTGAGGATGGCGACCGCCAGCGCCTGCTGCCGGTCCGCCATGCCGACGTACGAAATCGACTCGCTCGCTTCGGACACGCCTTGGATCAGGCCGGTGTCCTGGTCCGGAAAGAAGCCCTTCGGAATCAGAATGTACAGCAGGGCGGTCACGATCACCGTCGCGGTCGCCACCCACATGGTGAGCTTCTGGTGGTCGAGCACCCAGGTCAATTTGCGGCCGTACCACTCGATGACCTTGGGGAACCAGCGTCCCGACTCGGCGGCATCGACTTCTCCGGGGCGGTGCTTGAGGAGCTTCGCGCACAGCATGGGCACCAGGGTCAATGAGACGACCGCGGAGATCAGGATGGTGACCGCGAGCGTGATCGCGAATTCGCGAAACAGGCGCCCCACCACGTCCTGCATGAAGAGCAGGGGAATCAGCACCGCGATCAGCGACACCGTCAACGAAATGATGGTGAAGCCGATCTGGCCCGCCCCCTTCAACGCGGCCTCGAGCGGCGGCTCGCCCAGTTCGATGTAGCGCGAAATGTTCTCGATCATGACGATGGCGTCGTCCACGACGAAACCCGTGGCAATGGTGAGCGCCATCAGCGACAGATTGTTCAGGCTGAAGTTGGCCAGATACATGACCGCGAACGTGCCGATGAGCGACAGCGGCACGGAGAGGCTCGGAATGATGGTGGCCGGAACGTTGCGCAGGAACAGGTAGATCACCAGCACCACCAGGACCACGGACAGCGCCAGCTCGAGCTCGACATCGGTCACGGACGCCCTGATGGTGGTGGTGCGGTCCGTGAGAATGGTCACATCCACGCCCGCGGGCATGGCGGCCTGCAGCGTCGGCAGCAGTTCGTGGATCCGGTCGACCACGTCGACCACATTGGCTCCCGGCTGGCGCTGGACGTTGACGATCAGCGCGGCGGTGGAGTTCATCCAGCCGCCGAGCTTGGCGTTCTCCGCGCCGGAGACCAGCGTCGCCACGTCCTTGAGCCGCACCGGCGCGTTGTTCTTGTAGGCGATGATGACGTTGCCGTAGTCTTCGGCGTTGCGGATCTGGTCGTTGGTGTTGACCGTGTACGCGCTGCTCGGACCGTCGAGCGTTCCCTTCGGCCCGTTCTGATTGGCATTGTTGATGGTCGTGCGCAAATCGTCGATGTTGAGCCCGTAGGCCGCGAGGGCTCTGGGATTCACCACGACGCGCACGGCGGGCCGCTGCCCGCCGCTGATGCTGACCACGCCCACGCCCTTGATCTGCGAAATCTTCTGCGCGATGCGGGTGTCGGCCATGTCCTCCACTTCGGTCAGCGGCATCACCTTGGACGTTATGCCGAGAATCAGCACCGGCGCGTCGGCGGGATTGACCTTGGCGTAGATCGGCGGCGCGGGCAGATCCTGCGGCAGCAAATTCTGCGCGCCGCTGATGGCCGCCTGCACCTCTTGCTCCGCGACGTCGATGGCGAGCGACAGATTGAACTGCAGCGTGATGACCGAGGCTCCGCCCGAACTGGTGGAGGACATCTGGTTGAGTCCCGGCATCTGGCCGAATTGTTTCTCCAAAGGCGCGGTAATGGCCGACGTGATGACCTCGGGACTCGCCCCGGGATAGAACGTCTGTACCTGGATGGTGGGATAGGCGACTTCGGGCAGCGCCGACAGCGGCAGCTGCTTGTAGGCCATCGCGCCCACGATCAAAATGGCAACCATCAGCAGCGTGGTTGCGACCGGACGCAGAATGAATATGCGTGACGGATTCACTGCGGCGTAGTGGGGTGCGCCCGGCGGTGCGCTCCAGGGGGCCGGGTCCCCGGCGCATGCGCGCCCGCAGCAGGCGTGCCCGCCGGCGACGTGGGTGCCGCGGCCGGCAGCTGTACCGCCGCCCCGTCGCGCAGCCGATCGCCGCCTTGAGTGACCACTGCATCGCCGGCCGCGAGGCCTGAAGCGACGGCGACCCGTTCCCCGTCGACCACCCCGAGCGTGACCGGCCGCACCGACACCGTGTGATCGGCGTTCACCAGGTACACGAAGGTGCTCACGACGCCATTGGGCGCGCCGCGGCGCACCGCCGAGTTCGGAATGACGAGCTGGTTCCGAAGCAAGTCCTGCAACAGCTGAATGTTGACGAACTGGTTGGGAAACAAAGAACCATCGGCGTTGTCGAACTGCGCGCGCAGCTTGACCGTGCCGGTGGTGATGTCGATTTCATTGTCGACCGTCGACAGCTGGCCGTCGGCGAGCTTCATGGCGTTCCCGCGGTCGTACGCCTGAACCGCTATGGGCGCGCCCTGGCGCACCTTTTTCATGAGTTCCAGCACGTTGTCCTCGGGAATGGAAAACAACACGCTGATGGGCTGCAGCTGGTTGACCACCACGATGCCGTTGGCATCGCCGGGCGTGACGTAATTGCCCTGGTCGACCTGGCGTATGCCGACACGGCCGGTGACCGGCGATACGATGTGCGTGTAGAGAAGATTCACCTGCGCGGTCTTCACCTGGCCCTCGTCTGACTCGATGGTTCCGATGTACTGGTCGACCAACGCACGCTGGGTGTCGAGCTGCTGTTGGGCAATGGAATCCTCCTTGACCAACCCTTCGTAGCGCTTCAGATCCAGTTTCGCATCGGCGAGCTGCGCCTGATCGCGCCGCAGATTTCCCTGCGCGGTCTGCAGGGCGGCCTCGTAGGGGCGCGGATCTATTTGAGCAATGACCGCGCCCTCGTGCACGAGTTGCCCTTCGGTGAATAATATTTTCTGCAGGGTGCCGCTGATTTGCGTGCGCACGGTGACGTTGGCGAGCGTCGTGACCGTGCCCAGCGCCGGAATGCGTATCTGGATGTCGCCCGGCACGACCTGCGCCACGGCGACGGCCACGGGTCCGTTTTGACCGCCGCGTCCGCGGCCGGAAGCCGCCGGCGGCGGCTGCGGCCGATGCTGCACGATCCTCACCACGATCACCGCGACGATTGCCAGCGCCACGAGCCAGATCAGTGCGGCGCGATGTCTTCCGATGAAACCTCGCGGCGCCTGCGCAGGTGCCGACGACTCATTCTCTCCGGTATCGTTTACCACATGTTCACCACAAGCTCGAGTCCTGGGACAGCCCGCTATCATAAGGCAGAAGCGCATACTTTACGGGCTTACACGCGGCGATACTACCGAGCCGAACCGGCGGAGGTGCGAACATGTGCACGAATTGTGTGAGGAAACGTTAAGATTTGGGGCCGTGCCCCGTGAAGTGGAGTACTCAATGAAATTTCGGTTTCCGACGACGATGGCGGTCTGTCTGTTGATGGCCGTCGGTTCGATGGCGCATGCCGCGCCCGACTGGATCGAGGGGAAGAATTATTTTCTCGTGAGTCCGCCGCGGGCTCCGGCGGTTGGGCCCGGCAAGGTCGAGGTGACGGAGGTGTTTTCCTACGGCTGCCCGGCCTGCAACCTGTTCGTGCCGGTGATGCATAAACTGAGGCAGGCGTTGCCGGCCAACGTGGTGATCGATTATCTGCCGGCGTCTTTCAATCCCAGCGAGGACTGGCCGATGTTCCAGCAGGCGTTCTTCACCGCCCAGGCGCTGGGCGTGGCCGACCGCACCCACGATGCCGTTTTCGACGCGGTCTGGAATGCAGGTGAACTCGGCATCGTCGATCCGGCAACGCAACGCATCAAGAGCAAGCTGCCCACCATCGAGGACGCGGCGCGTTTTTACAATCGAACCGCCGGCGTGCCGATCGCGACATTCCTGAGCACCGCGAAATCCTTCGCCATCGACAGCAAGGTGCGCGGCGCCGAGGAGGCCATCGTGGCCTACCGTGTGGACCGTACGCCGACGCTCATCGTCAATGGGAAATACCGGCTGCATGCCGAGTCGGCCGGCGGCAACGATCAGGTGATCGAACTGGTCAAGTGGCTGGTCGCCAAAGAGAGCGCCGGCCACTGAAGAACGCTCGAAGCCGCCGCGGCGTTCCTACCTCATGAACGGCGCGGTATTGCTGTGGGGCCTGCTTTTCAGTTCGATCGGGTTGGGCTTCTTTCTGTACGGCAAGAAGCAGCGTGCGGTCGTGCCGTTGGTCTGCGGTCTCGTGCTGATGATCTTTCCGTATTTCGTTCCCAACAGCATCGCGCTGGTGGCGATCGGCGTCGTCCTCACGGCCATCCCGTATTTCTTCAGGCTGTGAGCCGACTCGCGGCCGATGCAGTAGCCGTAGCCGGCGCCGCACCCGTAGACTGGGTCTCATGAGCAATTTATTTCGCTATCACCCGCGGGTGTGGATCGCAGTCGGCGCCGGCATCGCGGTCTTCTTCTTCCTGCCGCCCCATTGGTCGCTCATCAGCCGCATTCTGGTGTGCTGGAACGGCGGTGTGGTGTTGTTCCTGACCTTGATTTTCTCGTGGATGACGCGTTTGAGCGCGGAACGCATCTGCTCGAAATACATCGAGGAAGACCAGTCGGCGCAGTTCATTCTCACGGTGGTGGTGCTGGCCGCGCTGCTGAGCGTGATCGCCATCGTCGAGCCCCTGGCGACCCTCAAGCAGACCTCGGGTTCCGAGCGCATCGCGCACATCCTGTTGGCGGCGTTCACGC
Organism: Gammaproteobacteria bacterium; assembly: GCA_003134045.1. Taxonomy (GTDB): domain Bacteria; phylum Pseudomonadota; class Gammaproteobacteria; order Steroidobacterales; family Steroidobacteraceae; genus Bog-1198. The sequence goes on along the minus strand of PLAH01000138.1, from coordinate 5,253 downwards.
TGGTGAACTCCTGGCTGCTGGTCCCGACCATATTCACCACGCACTACGCCGACATGTTCTACAGCGTCGGCGAGGACGATCGTCCTCTCACGTTTCCCAACACGCCCATGCCGGTGTTCTGGGACTTCGCGTATTTCTCGTTCACCATCGCGGCGGCGTGCCAGACGGCGGACGTCTGCACGAACAATCGCGAGGTGCGCCGGATGATGATCGCGCATATGCTCATCTCGCTCTTTTTCAATGCCTCGATCCTGGGCTTCGCCATCAACGTAACCGCAGGGCTCATCAGCGGCAACTGATGGCATCTGGTGTGCCCGTCGGGCACACTAGCGCGCCGCAACCGACTCCGGAGAAACACGTGCCCGTCGTCCCGCCTGAGATGCCCGTGATCGAAATCGCATCCCCGGGGGGGGGCGAACAGCTGCGCCCGGCGACCCGGCCCGTGCCGATTCCCGCAGAGGGCGAAGTACTCATTCGCGTCATCGCCGCGGGGGTGAATCGCCCGGACATCATGCAGCGCCAGGGATTCTATGCGCCGCCGGCGGGCGCGTCGGACATTCCGGGCCTGGAAGTCGCCGGCGAGATCGTCGCCGTCGGCGCCAAGGTGAGCGGGCTGGCGATCCGCGATCGCGTCACCGCGCTGCTCGCCGGGGGTGGCTACGCGGGGTATGCGGTCGCGGCCGCGGAATTGTGTCTGCCGATTCCGAACGGCTTCTCGATGCTCGAGGCCGCGGCGCTGCCCGAGACGGTTTTCACGGTGTGGACCAACCTGTTCGAGCGCGGCGGCTGCAAGGCCGGCGACACCGTCCTGGTCCACGGCGGCACCAGCGGGATCGGCACCATCGCGATTCAACTGGCAACCGCGCTGGGAGCGCGAGTGTTCGCGACCGCGGGCGGTCACGACAAGGCCCGCGCCTGCGAGAGGTTCGGTGCGGTCCGCGGCATCGACTACCGTGCGGAGGACTTCGTGGATGTCATCCAGCGCGAAACGGCCGGCAACGGCGCGGATGTCATTCTCGACATGGTGTCGGGCTCCTATGTCGCGCGCAACATGGCGGCCGCGGCAATGTTCGGCCGCATCGTCAGCATCGCGGCGCTGGGCGGCGTCCGTGCGCAGATCGACATGTCCGTCATCATGCACAAGCGCCTGACGCTCACCGGTTCCACGCTGCGTTCCCGGCCGCTCGCGCAGAAGGTGGCCATTGCCGAGGCGGTGCGTCACAGCGTGTGGCCGCTGCTGTCGGCGGGCCGCGTGCGTCCGGTCATCCACGCGACCTTTCCGCTGGCCGCGGCGGCGGCGGCGCATGAACTCATGGAGACGTCGACGCACATCGGCAAGATCATGTTGAGCGTGTCGTGAAGGGAAAGGTGGTGGCCATCCTGGAGACGCGCACGGGGGCGCATCTGGGCGAGCTGATTGCGCGGCGCGGCGGTACACCCCTGCTGGCGCCGGCGCTGGACGAGGTGCCGGATATCGAGCCACAGGCGGTGGTCTCGCTGCTCAACCGCTGGCGCGCGAACCCGTATCGCATGGTGATTTTTCAGACCGGCGTGGGTACGCGGGCGTTGTTTCAGGCGGCGGACACGCTGCACCTGACCGACGGCATGCTGCAGCTGCTGGCGCAGGCGACCGTGGTGGTGCGCGGCCCGAAGCCGGTGGGCGAGTTGAATGCGCGCCAGGTGCGCATCGACATCCGGGCGGCCTCTCCTTTCACCACCGAGACCGTCTTGGAGGCGATCGGCGGGGTTGCGCTCGAGGGCGCCGCCGTGCTGGTGCAGCGCTACGGCGCCCCCAATCGGGCGCTGCACGAGGCGTTGGCGGCCCGCGGCGCCAGCGTGGAGGAGATCGCGACGTATCGATGGGCATTGCCGAAGGACGTGCGGCCGCTCGAGGAGCTGCTCGATGCGTTGAGCGCTGCACGCGTCGATGCGGTGCTGTTCACGAGCGCCGTGCAGATCCAGAATCTGTATGCGGTTGCCGAGGCGGGCGGCCGCTCGGCCCAACTCGCCGGACAGTTGAACCGGCTGGTCGTCGCCTCCATCGGACCCGTGTGTTCGCAGGCGCTCAAGGCGCGCGGCATCGACCCCACATTCGAAGCCAGCCCGCCGAAACTGGGACCCCTGGTGGCGGCGCTCGAGGTGGCACTGTGCGGCGCGACGTGACGCGATCTGGACGTGGCGCTGGCTAGAACCCTGCGGCAGGCGGAGCGCCGCAGCCAGAAGCGTCGTCGGATACCGCGCTGGGGTTTGGCGGCGCGCTCAGGGAGTCCATCGATACACGACGCCGGCAAATGGCGGCTTCCACGGGTCGAAGACGCCCGTGATATATACGGCATTCCCGGCGCCGAAAGTGATATTGGTCACATAGGGTGTCGGCACGTTCAGGGTGCGTACCAATTGCTTCGCGGCGTTCACGACCAGCACCCGTCCCGAACCGTTTTGCGCGATGTAGTAATTGTCATCGGGGCCGAGTTTCAGGCCATCGGGTCCATTGTAGGCATCCTCATGGGCGGTCGGCGGCGCGAGATCGCAGAGGCGCGCCCACACCGTGCGCGCCCCCAACGTGCGGTCCGGGTTCACGGGGAACGCGAGTATCCGCCCCGCCAGATCTTCGGAGACCAGCAGGGTCTTCCCGTCCTTGGACAGCGTCAGGCCGTTGGCATAATGAATGGTGTCGGCTACTTCGGTGACTCGTCCGTCGGCGGACAGGTAGAGGATGGCGCCGCTGATGGGTGCCTTGACGTCGTAGATGCCCGAGGCCGAGAAATAAATCCCGCCGCCGGCATCGGCGGCGAAATCGTTGGGGCCGATGAACGGCTTGCCGGCGCTGTCCTTGTCGATGGTGTGCACGGTCTTGCCCTGCTCGTCGAGTTCGACCAGTGTGTTCGCGTCGTAGCAGGCCACCAGGAAATGAGTGCCGCGATAGGCGATGAGGCCGGACGGCCCGCAGTGCTCGCCGCTCCAGAACGTCCGCGCGGCATTGCCGTCCCAGATCTTCACGCGGGATCCGCCATATTCGACGTACAGCAAACGATCGTCGTGCCAGACCGGCCCCTCCGGATAGATGGCGTGGGCGTCGAGGACGGTGGTGGCGGCGCTCAAGGGGGCGGCCGGCGCTGCAAGACATACGAGCGCGAGCAGGCGTGAAACGATGTATTGCATTGCCGCATCTTCTCAAACCGTGCGCAGGCGTCAATGCCTGTCGGCGCAGCGCCGACACCGGCTCGGCCTGTCCGCTGACGCAGCACGCGCCGCGCACCCCTGACCAGATTGTCGAGCGCAATGTATAAAGACGCATTGAAAATAATGACCTCTCTCAGGAGCACCCGCAATGGATACCCAGACCGCGACCAGTAAACCCTTTCTCACCGACGTGAAAACATTGCGCGACCGCGCCCGCAAGAACATCGGCGACGGCGCCGTAACGCAGGCTTACAAAGGCGACGTCAACAAGACGATCGAGATCCTGCAGTCCGTGCTGGCCACGGAAATCGTCTGCGTTCTGCGCTATTCGATGCACGCAGTGGCGGCCAGCGGGATCTCGAGCGAAGCGGTGAAAGCCGAATTCGCGCAGCATGCGAAGGAAGAGGCCGAGCACGTGCAACAGGTCGCCGAACGGATCAATCAGCTCGGCGGCAAACCCGATTTCAATCCAACCGGCCTGGCATCGCGTGCCGCGTCGGAATACGGAACGGCGGGCAACCTGGTGGAGATGATCAAGGAGAATCTCATCGCCGAGCGCATCGCCATCGAGCACTACCAGGAACTGGTGCGTTACTTCGGCAATGACGATCCGGGCACCCGCACCCTGCTGGCGCGCATTCTCGTGGTGGAAGAGGAACATGCCAACGACATGCACGACCTGCTGGTCGCGCACGAAGGGCATCCGATGTTGGAAAAATAGCGCGCCGCGAGATGCCGGCGCAATGAACTTGCCTGGTCGTGCGGTCCGGTGCCGAGGTCTTAGGTGCTGCCGCCGACCGACGGGGAATCGCTCGCCGGAAACGATTCCTCCAGGGCCTCGTCCAGCAAGTCGTCCTCGTGGCGCCGTTCTTCCTCATCGGGATGGCGACGCAGGTAGGCCGCGGCGTAGGAGCAGTGGGGGACGACTTTCCAGCCGGCTGAGCGGGCTGCGTTCAGCGCGGCGCGCATCAGATCGGCGGCGATGCCGCGTCCGCTGATGGGCTCGGGGACGTCCGTGCGGGTAATGGTCATGACGTCGCCCGCGAGGGTGTAATCGAGTCCCGCGCGCAGGCCCTCGACCTCGGTCGAGAAGCGATGCGCGCTCGAGTCGTGTT
>PLAH01000138.1:0-899 GCA_003134045.1 Gammaproteobacteria bacterium | reverse complement strand
GCTGTTCGGCCTGAGGCGGCTGGTGCTGCTCGACTTGGTGCTGCTGCCCCTGCGGCGCATTACGCGGTGCCTGGGGTTGCGGCTGCACCTGCGACCGCGGCGCGGTGGCGCCGCGGGCTGGCGCGTTCGGATGGACCACGCTCAGGGTTCCTCCCTGACGGGCACCGACGACGCCCGCGCCCGTGAATGCGCCGGGTCGCGAGGTGGCGGCGATCGACGGGTGTCCCTTGTTCTCGCTGACGCGCAGCGCCGGATTGTTGCGGGCCGCCTGTTCGTGTTGGCGCTGCGTCGGGGTGACCTCGATGTGCCGGTCGCGCGCCGCTGCCATTTGCTCCGCGCTGGGCTGGGCGTGGATGCCATTGCCGCCGTTATAGCTCACCCGGTTGACCGCGAGATTGTTGACCACGGTCCTGTTGTACACGTTGGTGACATGGACGTTGCTGATGTTATTGACGGATCGATTGTAGTACAGGTGGCCGCCCTGCCAGTAACCGCCTTGATAACCGTTGCCGCCGTAACCGTAGCCATAGTTGACGCCGCCGTANNAGCCGGGCGTCCAGATGTAGCCGTCATCGGGGATGGGCGGTTGCTCGTAGACCGGAAGCTCGGGCGGCGGCACGTTCACGGAGATGTTCACCGACACCTGCGCCGGCGTCAGGGCGGGCAGCAGCAGTGCGAGAACTGCGGGGAGCAGCGAGCGACGCCACGGATTCATCATAATTCTTGTACTCCGATAACAACGTGAGCGGGGATGCGCCGATTCCCCGGATGCGACGGCCATTATAGCGACAACGGGGCTGCGGCCTCGTCAGTTCGAATCATACGTGACTGTAGGACAAGGGCCTACTCACGATCCGGCGGTAGCCGGCGGAGCGGGCGCTGCGCGCGGGGCCGCGGCC
>PLAH01000185.1 GCA_003134045.1 Gammaproteobacteria bacterium | reverse complement strand
CATCATGATGGCGTTCTTCTTGACGATGCCGATGAGCAGGATGATGCCGATCAGCGCGATCACGCTGAGCTCCGTATGGGTCACGAGCAGCGCCAGCAGCGCACCCACGCCCGCCGACGGCAAGGTCGACAAAATCGTGATCGGATGGATGTAGCTCTCGTAGAGAATTCCCAGCACCACGTACACCGCCGCAATCGCGGCCGCAATCAATATCGGCTCGTTCGCCAGCGAGTCGCTGAACGCCTGGGCGGTGCCGCTGAAGGCCCCCGTGATGGTGGACGGCACGCCCGCCGCGCGCTCCGCGGCGTTGATGGCATTGACCGCATCGCCGAGCGCCACGTTCGGCGCGAGATTGAACGAGAAGGTCACGGAGGGAAATACGCTCGAGTGATTGACCGACAGCGGCGCCGTATCGCTCGAGAAGTGCGTGAACGCCGACAAGGGCACCATTCCGCCGCTGGTCGAGGATACGTACACATTGTGCAAGGCCAGCGGGTTCTGCCAAAAGCTCGGGTCCACGACCATCACCACGAAGTACTGATTCAACGGCGTGTAGGTGGTAGCGATCTCGCGTTCGCCGAACGCATCGTACAACACGGCATCGATCGCCTGTGCCGTGATGCCGAGACGCGAGGCGGTGGGACGGTCGATCACCAGATTGGCGGATAACCCCTGGTTCTGAGCGTCGCTGTTCACATCCGTCAACTGATGGATGCCCTTCATGGCCTTCAGCAGCATGGGTCCCCAATGATTCAATGACGCCAGATTGTCGCTCTGAATCGTATATTGGTACTGCGCATTCGATTGGCGGCCGCCGATGCGCACGTCCTGAACGGCCTGCAGGAACAGGGTGGCCCCGCGCACCGCCGCAAGCTTCGGCCGCAAGCGAGTGATGATCTGATCGGCGGTGGCGTTGCGGTCCTCGAGAGGCTTCAATGAAATGAACACGCGTCCGGTGTTGGTCGTGGTGCCGCCGCCGCCGCCCGTGAACGCCAGCACGTTGGCGACCCCGGGATCCTGCATCACGATGCCGGCGAGCGCCTGGATCTTCTTTTGCATGGACTGGAAGGAAATGGCCTGGTCCGCAACGATGTTGCCGTTCAATCGGCCCGTGTCCTGCTGCGGAAAGAACCCTTTGGGCACCACGACGTACAGATAGACGCTCAGCGCCACGGTCGCGATCGCAACCATCAGCACGAAGATCGAGCGTTCCAGCACCCAGGCCAGACTGCGCTCATACCCTTTGAGTATCCACTCGAAGGCGCGTTCGCTCGCCTGGTACAACTTGCCGTGCGTCCGTTCCGTGCGCAACAGCACGGCGCACATCATGGGTGTGGTGGCGAGCGATACCGCCAGCGACACCATGATGGTGACCGACAGAACCACGGCGAACTCGCGAAACAACCGCCCGACGATGCCGCCCATGAGCAGGATGGGGATGAACACGGCGACCAGCGACACGCTCATGGAGACCACCGTCGAGCCGATCTCGGCGGCACCCTTGCGGGCCGCCTCCGGGGCGCTCAGGCCTTGCTCCTGGTACCGCGTGATGTTCTCCAGCACCACGATGGCGTCGTCCACCACGAAACCGGTCGATATGGTGAGCGCCATCAGCGACAGGTTGTCGATGCTATAGCCGCACAGGTACATCACCGCCAGCGTGCCGATGATGGAGGTCGGCACGGCCACCAGCGGAATCAAGGTCGAGCGGAATTCCCGCAGGAACAGGAACACCACCAGCACCACCAGGACGATGGATATCACCAGCGTGCGCTCGATGTCCTTGACCGAGGCGCGAATGGTCTGGGTCTGATCCAAGGCGATGGTCATCTCGATGGTCGGATCGATGCTCGCGTGCAGTTGCGGCAGCGCCGCCTTGATCGCATCGACGGTCGTGATGATGTTGGCGCCCGGCTGGCGAAAAATGATGAGCAGCGCCGCCCGCTTGCCGTTGGCGATGCCGAGCGACCTGACCGTCTGCACGGAGTCGTTCACGGTCGCCACGTCCGAAAGCCGCACCGGCGCGCCGGCACGATAGGTGACGATCAGCGGCCGATAGTCCGCCGCCTTCAGCAGCTGATCGTTGGCGGATATGTCCCAGCGCCCGCCGGCATCCGACAAGTTGCCCTTGGCCTGGTTGGCGGTCTGCGCGGCCACGGCCGTGCGCACGTCCTCGAGCTGCAGCCCGTAGCCGTTGAGCTGCGTTGGATTCACGTTGATGCGCACCGCCGGCGCGGAACTGCCGCCCACCAGCACCTGGCCGACGCCGCCGATCTGCGACAGCCGCTGTTGCAAAATGGTCGACGCCGCGTCGTACAGCCCCGACGGCGGCACCTTGTCCGACGTCAACGCCACGATCATGATGGGCGCATCCGCCGGATTGACTTTGCGGTATGTGGGGTTGTTCGGCAGGTTCGTCGGCAGATAGCTGCGCGCCGCGTTGATCGCCGCTTCGACGTCGCGCGCGGCGGCATCGATGTTGCGGCTCAAATCGAACTGCAGCGTGATGCTGGTTTGACCCAGCGTGCTCTGCGCCGTCATTTCCGTCACCGCGGCGATTCGGCCGAATTCGCGCTCCAGCGGTGTCGCCACCGACGACGCCATGATCTCGGGACTCGCGCCCGGCAACGACGCCTGCACCGATATCGTCGGAAAATCCACCTGCGGCAGCGGCGACACGGGCAAGCCTCGAAACGCCGCGACCCCCGCGAGCACGACGGCGGCGGTAAGCAACGTGGTCGCGATCGGCCGCTGGATGAAAGGCGCCGAGAAGTTCATGCGGGCGTACCGCTCGGGTCGTCCCGGCCGCGGCCGCGCGAGAACCTTGCCGCCAGGCCGTCGAAGAACAGATAAATCACGGGCGTGGTGTAGAGCGTCAGCAACTGGCTGAAGATCAGTCCGCCCACGATGGTGATGCCGAGCGGACGGCGCAGCTCCGAGCCCACGCCATGACCGAACGCCAGCGGCATGGCGCCGAGCAGAGCCGCCATGGTGGTCATCAGGATGGGGCGGAAACGCAGCAGGCACGCCTCGTGAATCGCATCGAACGCACTCTTGTGCTCTTTGCGCTGCGCTTCGAGGGCGAAGTCGATCATCATGATCGCATTCTTCTGCACGATGCCGATGAGCAGCACGATGCCGATGATGGCCACCACCGTCAACTCGTCGCCGCAGATGAGCAGCGCCAGCAGCGCTCCCACGCCGGCCGACGGCAGCGTCGAGAGAATGGTGATGGGATGGATGTAGCTCTCATACAGCACGCCGAGAACGATGTACACCGTGAGCAGGGCGCTCAGGACGAGTATGGACTCGTTGGCGAGCGATCCCACGAAAGCCTGCGCGGTGCCCTGGAAAGTCCCCTGCAATGCCGCGGGCGCCGGCAGACCGTGTTCGACCTTTCGAATGGCGGCGACGGCCGCGCCGAGCGAAGCGCCCGCCGCCAGATTGAACGACACGGTGGTCGCCGGAAATTGCCCCATGTGGCTGATGAGGATGGGCGCGGAAATTTGCGACACCTGCGTGATCGCGCTCAAGGGAATGGAGCCGCCGCCGCCGGTGTGCAGATAGATGTCCCGCAGATTGTCCGGACTGGTCCGAAACCGCGGCTCGACTTCCAGAATCACGTGATATTGATTCAATTGCGTGAACAGCGTGGAGACCTGCCGCTGCCCGAAGCCGTCGTACAGCGTGTCGTCGATGTTCTGCGTCGTGAGGCCGAGCCGCGATGCCGTGGCCCGGTCCAATTCCAATGCGGCCTGGCGCCCTTGAGTCTGTTGATCGCTCGCCACATCCTCGAGCTCCGGCAGCTGCTTCAGGCGCTCGACGAAGCTGGCCGCATACTTCGACAGCTCGTTGGCGTCCGGGTCCTGCATGCTGTACTGGTACTCGGTGCGGCTCACGATGTCCTCCACCGAAATATCCTGCACCGGCTGCATGTAGAGGCCGATGCCTTCGACCTTGCCGACCGACGCCTTCAGTTGGCGGATGACTTGGGTGGCCGAACCGCGCTGATTCAGCGGCTTCAAGTTGATCTGGATGCGGCCGCTGTTCAGGGTGCTGTTCGTGCCGTCGACGCCGATGAACGAGGACAGGCTCTCGACCGCGGGATTCTTGAGTATTTCGGCGGCCAGCTGTTGCTGCTGCTGCGCCATCCTGGCGAACGAAACGCTTTGCGTGGCTTCGGATACGCCTTGAATCTCGCCCGTGTCCTGCACCGGAAAGAAGCCCTTCGGCACGACGATGTACAGCACCACCGTCAACACCAGGGTGGCCACCGCCACCAACAGCGTCAAGGTGCGCCGCTGCAGCACCCAATCCAGGGTGCGGCCGTAGAAATCGATGGTCTTTTGGAATATCCGCTCCGAGACTTGATAGAAGCGGCTTTGCTCCGCGGCCTCCTTGTGGCTGAGGAGCCGCGCGCACAGCATGGGGGTGAGCGTCAGCGAGACCGCCGCCGAGATCAGGATGGTCGCGCTCAGCGTCACCGCGAACTCGCGGAACAAACGTCCCGTGATATCGCCCATGAACAGCAGGGGAATCAGCACGGCGATCAACGAGACGGTCAGCGACATGATGGTGAAGCCGATCTGTTCCGCGCCTTTGAGCGCCGCATTGAGCGGCGATTCGCCCTGCTCCACGTAGCGCGTGATGTTCTCGATCATGACGATGGCGTCGTCGACGACGAACCCGGTCGAGATCGTCAGCGCCATCAAGGTCAAATTGTTCAAGCTGAAGCCGAGCGCGTACATCGCGCCGAAGGTCCCCACCAGCGACAGCGGCACCGCGACGCTCGGAATGATGGTGGCGGCAAAGGTGCGCAGGAAGACGAAGATCACCGCGACCACGAGCGCGATGCACAGCATCAGCTCGAACTCGACGTCCGACACGGAAGCCCTGACCGTCGTGGTGCGGTCGGTCAGCACGGCGATCTTGATGACCGGCGGGATGGTCGCGCGCAGCTTCGGCAGCAATGCCTTGATCTTGTCGACCACGTCGATGATGTTCGCGCCGGGCTGGCGCTGAATGTTCACGATCACCGCCGGGATCCTGTTCATCCACGCCGACTGGTCGTTGTTTTCGATGCCGTCGACCACTGTCGCGACATCGGTGAGCATGATGGGCGCGCCGTTGCGGTACGTCAGCACCAGTTTCTTGTAATCGGCGCTGGTGGTGATCTGATCGTTGGCGCCGATCTGATAGCTCTGCGCCGGCCCGTCGAAGCTGCCCTTCGCCGTATCGAGGCTGGCCGCGGTCAACGCGGCGCGTACGTCCTCGAGATTGAGCCCATAGGAGGAGAGCTGGGTCGGATTGACCTGCACGCGCACCGCGGGTTTCTGGCCGCCGCTGATGGTGACGGCGCCGACCCCGGACAGCTGGGATATCTTCTGGGCCAGGCGCGTGTCCGTGTAATCCTCGACCTGCGACAGCGGCATCGAGTCGGAGGTGAGCGCCAGCGTGAGAATGGGCGCGTCGGCCGGATTCACCTTGCTGTAGACGGGCGGCATGGGCAATTGCGCGGGCAGATAATTCTGCGCGGCGTTGATGGCTTCCTGCACGTCCTGCTCGGCGATGTCGATGTTCAGACTCAAATTGAACTGCAGGGTGATGACGGAAGCGCCGTCCGAACTCGATGACAGCATTTGACTGAGGCCGGGTACTTCACCCAATTGCCGCTCCAACGGCGCGGTAATGGCGGAGGCCACCACTTCGGCGCTGGCGCCCGGATAGAACGTCATCACCTGCATGGTCGGATAGTCGACTTCGGGCAGCGCGGCGATCGGCAGCTGGCGAAATCCGATGATCCCGATCAGCAGCACCGCCGCCATGAGCAGCGATGTGGCGATCGGCCGCAAAATGAACGGTCGAGACGGATTCATCCGGTTTGTGTCGCCCCGCCGTTGGCGGCGGCGCCCTGGTCGGTGCCGCTCTTGTTGGGCTTGGCGCCGTTGCCGTCCTTGGACCCTTTGGCGCCGTTTCCCGCGTTCGCAGCCGGTGTCCGCACCGCCACTTTCGAGCCCGACTGCAATTTATCGAATCCGTCGGTCACCACGTTCTGGGCCGGCTGGACCCCGGAAATGGCGGAGACTTCGCCCTCGCTCGCGAGAATTTTCACATTCTGCGATTTCACGGTGCCATCGGGCTGGACCACGTACACGAAGGCCGCGTCGTTATTGCGCTGGACCGCCGATTGGGGCACCAGATTCACCTGGGTCAGCGTCCTGACCAGCAAGCGCGCGTTCACGAACTGATTCGGGAACAGTTCGCCGTGCGCATTCGGAAAGGTGGCACGCGCCCGGACCGTGCCCGTGGTGGTATTGACCTGATTGTCGACGGTGATGAGGGTGCCGTCGGCAATCTCATGCTCTTTGCTGCGATCGAGAGCCTTCACCGCCAGCGTGCGTCCGGTCGCCATCTGGTCGGTCACGTCGGCGAGGTCGTCCTCGGCGATGGTGAAGATGACCGTGATGGGCTGCAATTGCGTGATGGTCAACAGGCCCGTGGTGCCGTTTGCCGGTACGATGTTGCCCGGGTCCACCGCCCGCAGGCCCACCCGCCCGTCGATGGGCGCCGTGATCCGCGTGTAGTCGACGTTGACCTGCGCGGCGGCCAGATTGCCTTGGTCGACTTTGACGCCGCCCTCATCCTGCTCGACCAAGGCCTGCTGGGTCGCGAGTTGCTGCTGCGGAATCGCATGCTCTTTGAACGAGTTCTCATACCGCGTCAGGTCGAGGCGGGCGTTTTTGAGCAGCGCCTCGTCCCGTTCCAGCTGCCCTTGGGCCTGCACCAAGGCGGCTCGGTAAGGCCGCGGGTCGATGACCGCCAGCAGCTCGTTTTTCTTGACGATCTGCCCTTCGTTGTAGTGGATCTCGGTCAATTCGCCGGCCACACGGCTGGCCAGCGTGACCGTATAGACCGGCGTGACCGTGCCCAGTGCGTCGAGAAAGATATCGATGCTGCCGAGCTTGACCGGCGCCACGGCGACCGGGATGGCCGGCGGCGCGGCAGGCTTCGGCTTGGGCGCGGCAAAGGCGCGCACGATGAGCCAGATCAAGATCAGGGCGGCCAGCGTAACGACGGCCGAAATGACCCAATGTCGTTTTAATCTTTCACTCAAACGGGAATGTTGTGGATCACGCAAGGGCTCGGGCGCATTCGCACCCGAAGAGGTTTCTGTCATATAAAGTCCGGTCTCGGCAGCCTGAACGCATACAACGCCTGCAAACGGCACTCGTACTGAACACTAGGCAGCGCCGAAGGTTCGGCCCGCGCCCATCGCTTCTCGAATCAGCGGCCGCGAGGGCGGCCGGGAATCGACGGCATGGAGCGGCCCGGCGGCGCGGAGCGATACGGATGGCCCCCGCCCCGCCCGGGTCCTGGGCCATGGTCGCCGCCGCGCGGAGGACCCACTCGGTAGCCGTGCCCCCAACCGCCATAGTCGTAACCGTACGGTTCGTAGAAGCCGCCCACGTAGTCCGCCTCGCCATCGTATCCCACGCCGACCCCGGTCACGGTGCACGCACTCGCGCCGACCAGCATCGCCAGCCCGAGAATGCCCAGTTTCCGCTGCAATGTCTTGGCGGTCATTTCGGTTCCACCTTGCTCTGCGACGCGGACCACTCCATCAGTCCGATGGGCGCGCCGGCCGGATCGGCGATCACGGCGGATTTGCCGCCGTGCCGATCCTCATGCGGCTCGACCAGGATGCGGCCGCCCAAGGCCACCGCTTTATCGGCGGCCTCGGTCGCATCGTCCACGCGGATGAAGTTGAGCCAATGGGGGTGACGGCGCGCGGAACCGCCCGGCAACGTGTTGACGCTCGCCCGTGCGTAATCGTCGCTCGACAATACCAGGTGCTCGGCGCCGTCGTCGCTGGGACCCTCGAACACGTCATAGCCGAACAACGTCTGATAGAAGGCCGCGCTTCGACCCGCATCCCGCGCCAGCAGGGCACTCCAAATCCATTCGCCGGGCTCCGCGAGGTAGTCCGGCGGATCGCCGCTTGCCGACGCCAGCACGGCGAACACCGCGCCCTCGGGATCGCTCAGCACGGCTTGCCGGCCCCGGCCGGCATAAGTTTTAGGATCGGACACGCTCTTGGCGCCATGGCCTAAGGCGGTACGGCGCGCGGCATCGACATCGCTTACCGAGAGGAACGTCAACCACGCCGATTGGCGGTGCTCGCCCGCCGGCACCGGCCGCTGCAACAAACCGCCAACCGGCTGTCCCGCAAGCAGCGCGACCGCGTAATCGGTCTTGCCCGCATGGACGTCTTGGAAAGTCCACCCAAACAGACCGCCATAGAAGCGCTCGGCCGCGGCGAGATCGGGCGTGACCAGATCGGCCCAGACCACCTTGCCGGCATGATGCTCGGTGCCGGTGGTGCTGCCGATCGGCGGCAACTCGAAGGCGGCCGACGCCGGCGCGGTGGCGCTCGCCGCCAGCAGAAAAACCAGCACACCTCGAGGCAAAAACGCCAGGGGTCCGCGCGAACGACTGACCATGGACTTAGGCTCCCACGACATTGCGCACGAAGCGCGAGGAGTGGATTGTCCACGTCACGGTCGGCAGGGTAAATACGGATGCGCACAGATCGGCCGTCAGAAAACGCCTACGCGCGACTCCGAACCCCCTCCGGTCCTGCTGCAAAGCGCCGAACGAGCCCGGACCCAAGCCATTCGCCGCAGGGGCGGTGCGCAACGGGAGGCTCACCTCCCCTGCCGTGCCGTGCCGTGACATCGACGGGGCGCGGGCCAACGGCCCGCCCCCGAGGCGCTCAGCGCTTGCGCAAGCCCGCGACCACCAGCACCACGCCGGCCGCAAGCGCGGCGCCGCCCGCCCACGGCGGTATGGTGCGATCCTGCTTCACCGTCGCTTCGACGGACCCCACTTTGAAAAGACTCTTGTCGCTGGAATAGCTGGGCGACTTGATGAGAATGAAAAGTCCGGCCGCGATCAAAATCGCGCCGATGATCTGGATTGCTCGCATGGACGGCCTCGGTGGTAAACGGTGGGAACTCCCGGCAGAGACGATTGTAACGGGCTCAAGGGCCGGCCAGCGTGGTCATCGCGGCCGTCACGACCAATACGGCGCAGGCCGCGGCGATTTCAACGGCGATCGATTTACGGAGGGCGGCAGTGGCGCGCCGATCGCCTGCCAGCAGGCGCGGCGTGACCCGCCGATGATTGAACGCGGCCAGCGCCAGCAGCGCGGCGACGCCCACGAGCTTCAGCAGGACGAGGCGGCCATAGTCCCCGCTCCACAAAGCCGAGAGAGGATGCAACAGCAGCCAGAGCAGGCACACGCCGGCACCCAGCAACGCCAGCACGACCAGGAGGGCGGCGTTGCCGAAGCGTGAGGTCACGCTCGCCACCCGCGACAGATCGGGGTCGCGCGCCACCAGGGCCAACGGCACCAGCGCGCCCAGCCAGAACGCGGCTGCCAGCAGGTGCAGGGCGAGCACCAGCGTCGGCAACGCGGTCGAAGGCAGCGTATGAACATGTCCCACCCAGGCGAACGAAGTCGCGAGCGCGGCGCCGCCCATGAGCGCCAACGCCGGCGCCGGCCGGCCGGCGGCCAAGGCCCCCGCCACACACCCAACACCGAGCAGCCGCACCGCAATCGCCCACCCTTCGCCCGACCGCAGGACCATCGCGTCGAGGGATACATCGAACATGCCGGCCGGCTCGCCGCTCATCGAGGCCGCCATCGCCAGCACTTTCGCGCCGCTGGCGAGCGCCGCGACCACCAACAGTGCGCCGATCCAGCGGCGAATGCGCCTGCCATTCGATGCCTCGAGCAGGGAATGACAGTAAGTCACGAAAAACACGCCGCCGGCGGCACCGAGCGTGGCCGCGTAGCTCAGCGCTTTGGCGATGACCACCGCCGCATCCCATGGGCCGACGCCCGTCACTGCGCGGGAGGCTCCGGGATTGCTAAAGAATCACGAATGAATACGTTCCCTTGACCACGTGCCCATCGTCGACCGTCAACGCGCTCCACCGCACTTCGTAGCGTCCGGGCGCGAGCACCGGCAACGGGATGGTGACCGCCGCGGCCTCGGCGGCGCCCCGATCCAGAGTAACGGGGATCTTGCGGTCCGCGGTCGTCAGCTGCAGCATCGCCAGCCGAACTTTCTCGTCGAATGTCAACGTCAATGCGGCCGGCGATTTGCTGAGGTGTGCTTCAGCGGCGGGCACCGTACTCAACAGCTTGGCATGCCCAAATGCGGCACCGGACGCAAGCAATGCGCCGCATAGGCCGAGAAATGCTGGACTCTTCATACCACTCTCCGTTCGTCGATATGCCCCGGTCCCGAGCGTAGCCGAGAAACCCATCGTCGGCGTGTATTATTCTGCCCAAGACGTGAGTCCCCCATCCGGCACGGTACCTTCATGAAGTTGTCCCTGGTTCGATTCAGTCGGCCCAGCGCTGGGCTGTGCCACCTTTTCGAGCTGGGCTGTGCCGCCTTTTCGAAGGACGGCGGAGGCAGCGTCGCTTACCTTTGGGAGGGCGAGCCGCCGCCGGCGAGACGCGAACCCAGGCCGGGATGAGCGGGGGCGCCCCGGGGAGAGGCTGCGCCGCTCAGCGCGGATCGTAGCGACATGTCAGGGACCTTGGCGTTCGTCGATGCGGTCGCTGCAATAGATGAAAATGCTGTTGCCCAAAATACTGATCGCGAACAAGGCGAGCGAGGCGGGCATGACCTCGAACACCTTGTGCAATCCCAACCAATCCACGGGCGTCTCCAGCCAATGCATCAACGCCGCGAGCCGGCCGGTGTCGCCGTCGCGGACGCAGCAATGCGACAGCGCGACCTGCATGCCGTCGCTCAGGCCGAAATGCGTCCACTCGCCGTCGCGGAACCAGCGGTAGATCTGCAGGCCGATGAGGTACAGGAGCGCCGCGAGAGCGCCGTATCCGACGATGGCGCCCAGCACGCTCGCGATGCGCAGCACGGTGCCGCGCACGCTCACGCGGCTCGCAGCGCTCATGGGGCGCTCGGCGCTCACCGGATCTTCGGCGCTCACGGCTGCGCCGCCGGGGCCGATGGGCATGCCTTGACTTCCAGGCGCGAGATGTGGCCCGCCTCGCCCTGCAAATTCGCCGGGTTCAACGGACCGTCGGTCGACTTCAGGTCGATGTCGATCCAATACACATTGCCGTTGCGCTTACGATCCGCGATTCCGGGATTGAAGCCCAGCGCCTGTGCCTGTGCGACGCGCGCCTGCGCGCGCTTCTGTTCGCTGAACAGCCCCAACGAGATGACCGAGCCGTCGTTCGGGCCCGGCATCTCGAGCGCGTCGTCGATTCCCGCCGCTTTGAGTTTCGTCATCATCTGCTCGCTGAATGCGTGGTTCGCCGGCACCGGCAGGTACACCCACACGCCGGCCCAGACCTCGCCGTCCACCACGCGTTGCCGCGGATCGTAGCCGCCGCCGCGCAAGGTACTGGCCGCGTGCGCCGCTTCGGACACGTCCCTGAACGGACCCACCGTGATGCAGCGCTGCACGTTGGTCAGCAATGCAGGGGCTCCCGCGTCGCTCGGCACATCGCCGGGAGCGCCGCCGCTTGGCCCACTGCCGCCTGCCGCACCGCCGCTCGGCGCCGCGGCGTCGGCGGGACGCGGCGGCTCGGCGACCTCGGATACCAGCTCGAGCGTGCTCGGCGCCGCGACGTTCGGCACGGCCTGCGATTTCGCAATGCCGTGCGTCCACAGGAAATACCCGATATTCGCGAGGGCGAGACACGCGACTAAGCTTTTGAGAACGGTCAAAGATCATCCCCACTCAAACGTAAACTCACTTCCCCGGACACGAATTCTTCGATGCGTCCCACTCGTTCGAGCCGCAACGCGCCGCCGGCATCGACGCCCCGCGCCACGCCGGCGATGCTGTCGTCGCCCCGCAAGACCCGCGCCGGGCGGCCGGCGAGCGCGTCCAGCGCCAACCAAGCCTGGCGAAAAGCCGCGAACCCCTCGCGCTCGAACTGCACCAGCATACTCAAAAGCTCATCGATGATGGCGCCGGCGATGAAATTGCGCGATGGCGACGCCGCACACGCGTCGGCCACCGCGGCGGCGCGCACTCCCGAGGCCTCGATCAGCGCACGGGACGCCGGCGGCAGTGCCACGTTCAGACCCACGCCGATCACCACATGCGCCGGCCCGCTCGCCTCCGCACGCAACTCGATCAACACGCCCCCCACCTTGCGGTCGCCGAACCAGATGTCGTTCGGCCATTTCAACGCGATTCCCAGCGCGCCGGCGCGGGCCAATGCGCGCGCGACGGCGACGCCGACGCACAGACTCAAGGAGGGGCTTGCCCGCGAGGCATCGGCGAACGACCATCCCATCGACAGCGCGACGCTGCCGCCGAACGGTGCGATCCAGGGCCGGCCGCGGCGGCCGCGGCCGGCGTGCTGCAACTCGCTCAAGACGACGTCCGCACTGCCGTACGGCGGCGGCGGCGCGGCGAGCAGACGGGTGTTGGTGGAATCCACGTCGAACAGCACCTCGAGATGGCGCAAGCGCTCCGCCCGTGCCTTATCCAGGGCCGCACGCAGCACCCTTTCGTCCAGCAATTCGACGGCGTGCGGCAGGCAGTAGCCGCGCCGCGGCACGGCCTCGACCTCGATGCCCTGCGCGCGCAGCCGCTCGATGCCCTTCCAGACTGCCGCGCGGCTCATGCCCAGCGCCTGTGCCAGCCATTCGCCCGAACGCAGCCGGCCGTCCGCCAGCAGCCCGAGCAACGGCGGGCTCAAGCCGCCCGCGATCGGAACAGCCATAAGCGGCGCGCGCGGCTCTCGGTGCCGGTGCGCATGCGGGCGATGTTGCCGCGATGCGTATAGATCACGAACAGGGTTACCGCGACGCAAAACGCCAGCAGCGGGGTGTTCTCGGGCTGACGCACGGCGACCGCGATTACCAAGCTCACGCCCGCCAGCATGCTCGCGAGGCCCACATACCCCGTCAGCAGCGCCACCAGCAACCAGCTCGATAACATGGGCAGCAGCAAGCTCGGCTGCAGGGCGCCGATCACGCCGACCACCGTTGCCACGCCCTTGCCGCCCCGAAAGCCGAACCACACGGGATACACATGGCCCAGGATGACGGCGGCGCCGCACGCCAGCGCCAGCCATTGGCGCGACACGTCGAGGTCCACGCTCATTCCCGGCAGCGCCCAGGCGGGCAGCCACAGGACCGCGGCAACGCCTTTGCCGATGTCGACCAGCAATACCGACAAACCGAAGAACTTGCCCTGGGTCCGCAGGGCGTTGGTCGCGCCCGCGTTGCCGCTGCCCAGGGCACGGATGTCCACGCCTCGCAGACGACCGAGGACCAAGCTGCCCAGCAGCGTGCCCAGGAGGTAGGCGAGCAACGTCTTGACTCCGAGTTCGAGCATGGGCTGACGATGATATCAGAGACGCTGCGCGCGCTTGGGCAAGTGGATTTCCGCCAGCATGCAGCGCACCCCGCCGCCCCCTGCGCGCTCGATGACCGGGATATCCACCGTCAGCACGCGGCCGTGATTCTCGAGGCGGCCGCGCTGCGCCGCATCCAAGCTCGACCAGGCGTTGCGGGATAACGCGATGAGGTTACCGGCCGCGGGCGCGAGTTCCAGCAGGTTACCGGCGAACCGCTGCATCTGGCTCATCGATATCTCGATCACGTCGTGCCCGGTGGCGCGCAGCGTATCGATCACCGCCGCACGCTGCGTGCGGTCGGCGATGACTTCACTGCAAAGCACCGCGAAGCGTGCGCCCACCGCCATCAGCACGTTGGTGTGGTACACCGGCCTGGCGCCGCCATCGAAGGCCTCGAAGGTCGCCAACTCGAAGTCGAGCTGCTGCGCGAACTCGCCGAGCACGTCGAGGTCGGTGCGCGGCGACAGCGCCGCGTAGGCGATCCGATTGCAGCGGTCCAGCACCATGCTGCCCGTGCCTTCGAGGAACTGGGCTCGAGCCTCGCGATGACTGAGATCGACGGTACGGCTGATCCGGTAATCGCCCTCCTGCGCGACCTGCCGCAGCAGCTCGTCGCGGCGCTCCAGGCGGCGATTGGGCGCGAGCATGGGGTAGAGAACCACGGTCCCATCGCCGTGGAAGCTCACCCAGTTATTGGGGAACACGGCGTCCGGCTTGACCGGCGAGGGCGTGTCCTGCGCCACGATCACCTCGACGCCGGCTTGCCGCAGCGTCTCGGCCAAGCCGTCGAATTCGCGCAGCGCCTCGGCGGCAGGCGCGCCCCCCGCTCCCGGCACCTGAAACGCGTTGCTGGCGGCCGTCTGTGGATTGAACCCAAATGCCGCCGGCCGCACCATGAGCACGGCGGCGGCGCTTTGCGGTTCGGGGGTGGGAGAGGCCGGATGAGTCATGCCGGTGAACTATACCAGCGCCGCCGTGCGCGCCCGTTGACAGGGCTCGCCAGTTTCATCAAGGTAACGCGAGCCGAAGGGATGGTGGGGCCGCTTGGCGCCGTCCGGCATGACAACGCTGCGCCTTCGGGCTAATTTTGGGGAATCCGTCTTGCCGGTTTCAACGACCAATTCATTCTGGGTGCTCGCAGTCGCCACGTTCGCCGTGAACGCTTACGGCGCGGTCGGGCATCATGGCAAGCCACCCCCGCCGCCCGCACCGCCCGTGGACGACAAAACGGTCGCCTACGAATTCTCGTTCGACACCCTGTTGGCCGACGCCAAGCGGCGCGCGGAAAAGCCCTATGCGCCGCAACGCAGCTCGCTGCCCGCGGGGCTCGATAAGTTGAGCCCGGAGCAATACCGCAGCATTCATTTCAACCCCGACGCCGGCATCTGGCGCGCGCAAGACGTGCCTTTCCGGCTCGAGCTGCTGCGAACCCGTGACAATGGACAGTCGGTCGCCGTGACGGTCTCGACGGTGGAGGACGGCATGGCGCGGGATCTGGTGGCGACGCCGGCCATGTTCCAGATCAGTCCGTCGCTGCTCGGCAGCAAAGTATCGCTGCCGCTCTCGGGCTTTCGCATCCGTAGCCAGATCAATTCCAAGAAGATCTGGGACGAATTTCTGGTGTTTCAGGGTGCGAGCTATTTTCGGGCGGTCGCCCAACACCTGCTCTACGGGCTCTCCGCGCGCGGGCTCGCCATCAACACGGCCGAACCCTCGGGCGAGGAATTCCCGGGGTTCACGCATTTCTGGGTGGAAAAGCCGGCCCCCCACGCCACCACCATCGTGGTCTACGCCCTGCTCGAAAGCGACTCGGCCACCGGCGCGTACCGCTTCACCGTTCAGCCCGGCGTGGCAACGCTGATGGACGCGGAGATGACGATATTTCCGCGCGCCGACATGCGCGTCGTCGGCATCGCGCCGCTCACCTCGATGTTTCTGTTCGATGAGACCAACCGCGGCCGCCTCGACGATTACCGCCCCGAAGTGCACGATTCGGACGGTCTCATGATCGCCTCGAAATCGGGCGAGCAGATCTTCCGGCAGCTGGCGAACCCCATCACGCTGCAGGTATCGAGCTTCACCGCCGAAGCGCCCAATGGCTTCGGCCTGGTACAGCGCTCGCGGCAGCAAAGCGATTTCGAGGATTTTGAGAACCAGTACGAGCGTCGCCCCAGCGCCTGGGTCGAGCCCAAGGGCGATTGGGGACCGGGCGGGGTGGAACTGGTCGAAATTCCGTCGGGACGCGAGAGCAACGACAATATCGTCGCGTTCTGGCGGCCTGCCCACGGCTTGACGGCCGGTCATCCTGCGCACTATGAATATCGCATCACCTGGCTGGCGGAGCCGGCCTTACCCAAGGGCATGGGCAAAGTCGTGGCGACCCGTTCCGGCGCGAGCCTCGATGGCAAACGGCGGGTCTTCATCCTCGACTTCGCCGGCGCCGGCGAGAAGATCGACGGCCTGCATCTGGATCTGGGCGCCTCCACCGGCCGAATCTCGAACGCCACGCTGATGTCCAACAATGCCATCCATGGTCTGCGGGCCAGTTTCGAAATCGACCCCGGCGACGCGGGTCTGATCGAGCTGCGCATGCGCGTGCTGCGCGGCGACAAGCCGGTCAGCGAGACCTGGCTGTACCGGTGGACCGCGACGTGAGTTCCGCCGTCGCATTGGAGCAAGCTCCCCTCTCCGGCGGTATGCCGCCCGACACCCCGTTGGCAATGCCGCCCCAGGACCTGCGCTACAAGCCCTCGCATCGCAGCCGCGCACGCACGGACGCCGCGGTCCTATACGCGCGCTTCATTCTCTTTGCCACGACGTTCGGCGTGTCGACTTACGGCATTTATCAAATGCTGCAAGTCGTGCGCTTCGCGAGCATGACCTTCCTGCAAGGGCTGATGATCTTCTTCTTCGCCGTCTCGCTGGGCTGGATTGCGTTTGCCGCGGGCTCCGTGCTGGCCGGCGCCTCGAAGCGGCGCGACGCCGTCCCGCCCGCAGCGGCCGGCGACGCCTCGCTCACCGCACTGGTCATGCCCATCTACAACGAAGATCCCGTACGCACCACGTCGGCCCTGCAAGCCATGGCGGAGGCGCTCGGCGGCATCGGCGCCGAGCGGCGCTTCGAGATCGTGGTGTTGTCGGACTCCACCAACGCCGACGCCTGGGTGCGCGAGACCGCAGCCATCGATCTGCTGCGTCGCTCGCTGTCGAGCGTCATGCCGGTGTGGTATCGGCGGCGCTGGAAGAACGTCGCCCGCAAGTCGGGCAACGTCGAGGATTTCGTCACTCGCTGGGGCGGCCGCTACGACCACATGATCGTGCTCGACGCCGACAGCCTGATCGATGCCCCGACGCTATGGCGGCTCGTGCAAACCATGCAGGCCGACCCCGCGCTCGGGATATTGCAGACCGCCCCGCAACTCATCGGCGCGCGCACCTTCTTCGGCCGCCTGCAGCAATTCGCGGCGTGCGTCTACGGCCCCGTCATCACACGCGGCCTCGCTGCCTGGTCCGGCGACAGCGGCAATTACTGGGGCCACAACGCCATCATCCGCATGCAAGCGTTCGCCCAGAATTGCGGCCTGCCCGAACTCAAGGGCCGCAAGCCCTTCGGCGGACACATTCTGTCGCACGACTTCGTCGAGGCGGCGCTCATGCGGCGCGGCGGCTGGAAGGTACGCATGGCCGCCGACTGCTGCGGCTCCTGGGAAGAATCGCCGCCGTCGCTGATCGACGTTGCCATTCGCGACCGCCGCTGGGCCCAGGGCAATCTGCAGCACATGAAGATCATCGGCACCGCGGGCCTGAGCTTCATCAGCCGGCTGCACTTGGGCATCGGCATCATGAGTTATCTGTCCTCGCCGCTGTGGCTGTTCATGCTCGCCGTGGGCTTCGCCCTGGCCGTGCAGTCGCACTTGATCCGGCCGGAATATTTCAACCACGACTTTCAACTGTTCCCCACCTGGCCGCGCTTCGACATCGAACTGATGATGACGCTGTTTTGGTTCAGCATGGTGGTGCTGCTGATCCCGAAGATGCTGGGTCTCGTCCGGGCGTTGCTGTCGCGGCGCATTCGCCGCGGCTGCGGCGGCGTCATCGGCGTCGTCGCCAGCGTCTTTCTCGAGACTATTTTGTCGGCGCTGTATGCGCCCATCCTGATGCTGGTGCAGAGCCGCCATGTCTTCGAGGTTTTCATGGGCCGCGATTCGGGCTGGAAACCGCAGCGCCGCGACGGCGGCGGCACCAGCTGGGGCGATGCCTGGAGTTTTCACAAGCGGCATCTGCTGTTGAGCTGCATGACCGCGGCCGTGGTCTATGTTCTATCGCCGTCGCTGCTGGCCTGGGTGTCGCCGGCGCTCCTCGGACTGTTTCTCGCCGTGCCGCTGTCGCGCGCCAGCGGCAGCGAGTCCTTAGGCAAGGCGCTGTCGCGGATTGCGCTGCTGCGCACCCCCGAGGAACTCGACCAGCCCGCCTTGGTGACGCGCCGCAAGGCATTGATCGCGGCCGCGCCGCCGCTGCCCGAGGACGGACTGCGGTATCTCGCGCGCAATCGCGACGCGCGGCTCAGGCACATCGACGGCAACCTGGCGCGGCCGCGCGATCCGCGGGGCCAGCCGGATCCGCATGCGTTCACCGCGGAGCAGAAATTGCTCGATGCACGCGTGCTCGACGAAGTATTGCAGTGGCTGACGCCCGTCGAGCGCGTCGAGGTGGCGGGAGACGCCCGCCTGCTGAATCAGCTCGCCCTATTGCCGGATGCGCAACCCGGTTTCACGATTTAAAGGACACGAATGATCGCCCGACGTTCACTATTGAAATCCGCCCTCGCGCTGGCCGCCGGACAACTCAGCTATGCGGCGCCATCGGGCGCCGTCACGCCCGGTGCGGCGGCCGGTTCGTCGGCGATCGGCGCAAACGGCCCGCCGCAGCCCTTCGATTTTGCCTGGCTCAAGGGTCAAGCCCATTATCTCGCCAGCAACGTGTACCAGGACTCGAAGGACGCGGTGCCGCCCGCCATGGCGAAGCTCGGCTACGATCAGTATCAATCCATCCGGTTTCGCACGGATCATTCGTTGTGGGGCGATGCGGGTTCGGCCTTTCGGCTGCAGTTTTTTCACGTTGGCCGCACCTTCAACGCGCCGGTGCATCTGTACGAAGTGGTCGACGGCCAGTCGCGCGAAATCGTCTACGACCCGGCGATGTTCGAGTGGGACAAGAGCGGCATCGCCCCCGCGACCATGAAGGATCACGCGGGCTTCGCCGGCTTTCGGGTGCAATTCGTCACCAATTGGCGCGCCGACGTTGCCGCCTTTCTCGGCGCGGCGTACTTCCGCGCGGTGGGCGGCGATACGCGCCAGTACGGATTGTCGGCGCGCGCTCTCGCGGTGGACACCGCCTTCCCGCGGCCCGAGGAATTCCCGCGATTCACGTCGTTCTGGTTCGAGCGCCCTGGCAGGGACTCCGGCACCATGACGCTGTATGCGTTGCTGGACAGCCCGAGCATCGCGGGCGCGTTGCGCATGCAGATCTCGCCCGGCGGCACGCTCGTCATGAACGTCGATACCGCGCTCTACCCCCGCAAGCCCATCGAACGCTTAGGCATAGCCCCGCTCACCAGCATGTTTTTCTACGGCGAGAACGACCGCCGCGCCGCCAACGACTGGCGTCCCGAGATCCATGACTCGGATGGCATCTCCATGTGGACCGGCGCCGGCGAATGGATCTGGCGGCCGCTCATCAACCCCGCGCAACTGCATTTCAATTCCTATTCCGACGACAACCCGCGCGGCTTCGGCTTGTTGCAGCGTGACCGGAATTTCGAGCACTATCAGGACGACGGGGTCTACTACGACAAGCGGCCCAGCCTGTGGGTGGAACCCAGGAATGGGTGGGGCAAGGGCGCGGTGCAGCTGGTCGAGATCCCGACGGTCGATGAAACCTTCGACAACATCGTGGCGTTCTGGAACCCGCTCGACAAACCCAGACCCGGCCAGGAATTGCTGTTCAGTTACCGTCTGTATTGGGGGACGCGAATGCCCTATGCGTCGCCGCTGGCGACGACGCTCGCGACCCGCACCGGCATCGGCGGCACGGTGGGCGTGAAGCGCCAATATTACTCCTGGCATTTTGCCGTCGATTTCGCCGGCGGCGAACTCGGCGCCTTGGCGAAGGATGCGCCGGTCGAAGCCGTCATCACCACCTCGCGCGGCCAGACCGAGCACGTCACCGCGCATTACGTCGAGGAGTTCAATGGCTACCGCGCCTTGTTCGACGTGAAGCCAACGGACGATACGGTGCAGCCCATCGATTTGCGGTTGTACCTGCGCGTGGATGGCAGGCCGCTGACGGAAACCTGGATTTACCAATGGACGCCTCCCAGCGCCAAGGAACGAAAGCAGGCCATTGCCTGACTCGCCCCGCCGCCGCTAGCCGCGGCTCCGCCGGCGGGACTCCAGGACCGGCATACGCTGCGTATCGCCGGTGGGCGTGCGCAACTCCTTTTCGCGCCGCAAGAACGGCTGCGCGCGGCGCGGATCGAGAATCGCCCAGCGATATTCATTGAGCTGCTTCTTGAGCAGCGGCAGCAAGGCTACCTGCGACAACGCGTCGGCGTCGGGGGATTCGACCAAGCTGCTGCAGTACACGTTGAAATATTCGGTGTACAGGCGTTCGTACTGCTGGATCGGATCGAGGAATGCCGGGTCCTCGACCACGTCGCTGCCCAAGTGGTTGGCACACAGGTAGCTGCAGGCCTTGCGCAGGTACACGTTATGCTCGGCGACCACCGCGTTTTGGTAATTACGTCCGGGGCGAAAGTGCGCCATCACCTGCGCGCGCTCGCGGCCGCGTACCTCGCTGCGCTGTAAATACTGGAATAGCGCCTTGCCATGCAGCAGGCGAAAGGTGGTGTGCTTCAGAGCCGCCACTTGCGCGCGCCGGACGCCGCAATTCGCCAGCTGGCGCATCAGAACCGAATGCTCGCTTTCCCAGTGCGACCAGGTGATCGGATTTTCGAGTATGCGCCGCGCCACCAGCTGCTCATTGTGGTCGGTGCTCTCCAACGCGGCTTGGACGCGATCGGTGGATTCGCGCATGAGTCGGGCGTGGCTGATGGCATGACGAAGCATTCGTCCCTCCTTCGAGCCAGATTCTGGTAAATGCGAAAATATGTCAAAGCGTTGCCATCTGCCGACAGCCGCTTGTGAGCGTCTTGCATCCCAGCGTCTGGTCCACGAAATGCCGCGGGGCATTCTGCCCATCGGAAGAGTCTATCTCACCACGTTTTCCATAAAGCGTCTGTAGGATAGCGGTCCGGTCGCCCCATTAAATCCGCTCAATATCGGCGCGACAGCAGCCAGTCGGCCAGGGCGCGCAGCGGCGCCGCTCGTTCGCCGAAAAGTTCCAGCGCGGCCAGGGCCTGGCCGTGCAGGAGATGTACGCGTTCCTGCGACGCTTCGATACCGATAATGGCCGGATGAGTGGGCTTGTCCCGCTCCCGGTCGGCGCCGGTCGCCTTGCCCAGGGTCGACACATCGCCCAGCACATCGAGCAAATCGTCTTGAATCTGGAACGCGAGACCGATGGCGGTCGCGAAATCGTTGAGAGCGGCATGGGCCTTCGGGTCGAGCCCGGGCACGCATTCGGCCGCCATCAGGACGCTGGCACGGATGATGGCGCCGGTCTTGCGCGCATGCATGTCTTCGATCTGTGCAATGTCGACCTGTCGCCCCTGCACCCCTAAGTCGATCGCCTGTCCGCCGGCCATGCCGAAGGTACCGCTGGCCTCGCTCAACAGATCGACCAGGCGCAGCCGGATCGCCGGCGACGGCGGCAAGGCCGGGTCGCGCGCCAGCAGCTGAAAGGCCAACGGCTGCAGCGCGTCGCCGACCAGGATGGCCGTGGCTTCGTCGAACGCCTTGTGACACGTGGGACGGCCTCGGCGCAGATCGTCATCGTCCATGGCGGGCAGATCGTCGTGGACCAGGGAATACACGTGCACGAGTTCGATGGCGCAGGCCGCGGCCTCCACCTGATCCTCGGTCAATCCCAGGGTTCGCGCCGTGGCGAACAGCAACGCCGGACGTATCCGCTTACCGCCCCCCAGGACGCTGTAGCGCATGGCCTCGTGCAGCCGCGCGGGTACCGCCGTGGCCGGCGGCAAGCGCGATTCCAGCGCCGCTTCGATGCGCAAGCGCCACGTCTCCAGTTGAGCCCCAAAGACATCGGGCGTGCTGGCGGCCACGGCCACCCGGTTGGCTACGTCGTTCAAGCGCGTTCTCCCCTCCAACTCTGCGCTCAGCGCGGCTCGACGGTGCTGTCTTCCATCTCGCGGCGATTCCGCGTGACTTGCGCCACCGGAATGGCCGTGACCGTGGCATTGGCAGGCGAATATCGGGCGGACTCGCTGTAGAGAATCGGCAGCTCAGGCGCCATGGCGCCGGTGACCTTCGGCCCACGCAACGAAACCCACATGGCCTTCAGCGGATGACTGAACGCGTCGTTGACCGCCGTTCCTTCGAAGCCGCAATGCGCCATGCAGTTGTCGCAGCGCGGATTCTTGCCCACGCCGTACTTGTCCCACTCGGTGTCATCGATCAACGACTGGTAAGTATCCGCATACCCTTCATCGGACAACAAGTAGCAAGGCCGCTGCCAGCCGAACAAGTTGTAGGTCGGCGTGCTCCACGGCGTGCATTGATAATTCTGATTGCCGGCGAGGAAATCCAGGAACAGCGCCGAGTGATTGAAGGACCATTTGATCCCGTCCGGCCGGTTCTTGCGCCGGCTGAAAATGCCGCGGAACAGTTCCTTGCTGGCCTTGCGGCCGAGGAACACGTCCTGGCGCGGCGCGTGATGATAACTGTAGCCCGGCGATACCATGATGCCCTCGACGCCGAGTTGCGTCGCCAGGTCGAAGAACTCGGCCACTTCGGCCGGGTCCTCGCCGCTGAACAAGGTGCAGTTCACCGTCACGCGGAAACCCTTGCCGCGCGCCAGCTTGATCGCCGCCACCGCCTTGTCGAACACCCCCTCCTGGCAAACCGATTCGTCATGGCGCTGGCGATTGCCGTCCAAATGGATGGAAAAGGTCAGGTAGGGAGAAGGCTGGTACTCGTCGATGTGTTTCGACAAGAGAATCGCGTTGGTGCACAGGTAGACGAACTTCTTGCGCGCCACGATGCCGGCCACGATCTGCGGCATCTCCTTGTGAATCAGGGGCTCGCCGCCGGGGATGGACACCATCGGCGCGCCGCACTCGTCGACCGCCTTGAGGGCGTCCTCGACGCTCACGCGCTTTTGCAGCGTTTCCTTCGGATAGTCGATCTTGCCGCAACCCGAGCAGGCCAGATTGCACATGAACAACGGTTCCAACATGAGAACCAAGGGGTAGCGTTTGACGCGGCGTAGCTTGCGGCCCGCGATATAACTAGCGACCCGGTACATTTGCAGGAGTGGTATGGCCATACGCTATCTTACCGCGACCGGGCCGGAGATGAACTCAATTTTGCGATTGGAGGGCCAGCACCGCGTCCCGATGATCCCTTAAGATTCGCCGCCATTCCATCAGGAACCACGGAGTGAACTTCTGCCCGCCGTGGGCGGTCAACTCCTGGTCCAGCGCCTCCGGGCCGATCCAGCGCCACGCCAGGATCTCATCGTGATTGATTCTGACGGGATTGCTGCTGCGGCCGATGAAAACCGAACAAAGCTCGTGTTCGGCCCCGGTGGCGTCGAATTGTGCCTGATACTCGAATTTGAACAAAAACTCGAGGGGACAGGCCAGCCCCAGCTCTTCGCGCAGCCGTCGATGGGTGGCCTTCTCGACCGATTCCCCGGCGCGCGGGTGGCTGCAACAGCTGTTCGACCAATACAAGGGCCAGAGGCGTTTGGATGCCGCACGTTGCTGAATCAGCAGCTCCCCGTTGCCGTTGAAAATCAGCAGCGAGAACGCCCGATGCAGCACTCCCCGGCCCTCATGGCACAACGCTTTGCTCAAGGAGCCGACTCTGCGGTCGCCCGCATCGACGAGGATCAGGGCGTCGGAATCTGCGGTGAGGTCCACTCCATTGGAATGATGGTTGTCCTGAATCTCATCCATGATCAATACCCTATTGCACTGCTGCGCCAATCATAGCCGCTTGCGAAACAGCTGTGCCAGCGGCAGCGGCACCAACCAGACCGCGAACTTCAGCATGAGCGCCCATCAGGAGTTCGGCGAGTCGGTCACGCTGCATAAATTGCTGGCGCTGTGCCTCAGCGAGAACGAGCGCCGCCTCGCCGGCTACGATGCCCGCCTGCGGCGGCCGAGGTTGGTGCCGGCGCTCGCGCGCTTTGCCTATCGCATCTTGCCATCAAGCATCTAAAGGACGGGGTCGCATCGACCCCGTTGAAAGTTGCGCGAAGCGCATGACTAGAGTTGCCCGCGCGGTTCTGACGAGTACCTCGACACGCAGCGAATTCGAACCGGTCAACATCACGGTGCCGTGGTACTCCCAAGCCGCCCGCGCTCGCGAAACCAGCGCACCGCATCGTCAAAGGCCTGACCGGGCGGACGCCACCGATAGCCGAGTTCACGCACCGCCTTGGCGCTCGAGAAGAACATGCGCTTGCGCGACATGCGCACGCCCTCCAAGGTGACCCGCCCGCTGCGGCCGGTGATTTTCGCGACCGCTTCGGCCACATACGCGATCGGCAGAATGGCTGCATAAGGCAAACGAACTCGCGGGGGCCGGCGGCCGACATGCTGCGCGATGTAGATCAAGATCTGCTGCAGCGTCATGTCCTCGCCGCCCAGAATGTAACGCTCGCCGATGCGCCCGCGCTGCCAGGCCAACAGGTGGCCGGCCGCGACATCGTCGACGTGGACGATGTTGAGCCCTGTATCGACATAGGCCGGCATGCGTCCCGCCGCCGCATCCAAGACCAGTTGACCGGTGGGCGTGGGCTTCACGTCGCCCGGTCCCACCGGCGTCGAGGGATTCACGATGACCGCCGGCGTGCCCGATGCCGCCGCCTCGAGCACCACTTGCTCCGCCAGAAACTTCGACCGCTTGTAATGGCCGATCATCGCGGCCAGCGACACCGCCGTGCCTTCATCGCCGGGCGAGCCATCGGCCGGGATGCCCATGGTGGCGACGCTGCTGGTGTACACGATTTTCCCAACACCCGCGCGCCTGGCCGCGAGCAACAAATTGCGCGTGCCTTCGACGTTGGTGCGGTACAGCTGCGCGGGATCCGGCGCACCCAGCCGATAGTCCGCCGCCACATGGAACAGCGCCTCGCAACCGTCCATCGCGGCACTCAGGCTCGAGGCGTCGGTCAGGTCGCCGATCGCGACCTCGAGCGGCAACCCCTGCAGATTGGTGCGATCCGAGCCCGCGCGCACCAGCGCACGAACCTGCCAACCATCCTTCACCAAGGCTCTCGCGACCGCCCCGCCGACGAAGCCCGAGGCGCCCGTGACCAACGCTCTCATGCGATGCGGCTCGCCGAGGGCGTTGCAAACGTGGGCGCCAACGCGCCGGTGCGGGCGACGGCCACCAAGGCACGCATCGCCGCTCGATAGCGCCGGGCCAGCCGCAGCAGCGGCAGCAGGTCGCCGGGGCGCCGCAGCAGTTCCTGCAGCAGGCGTGCGATCCGCACCTCACCGCCGCTGCTCGCCGCCAGCACCGCCTCGGGCAAGCGATCGGCGGCGGTGTCCACCACCACCCGCACGACCAGGAACGGCAAACCGCGGCTGACCGCCACCTGCGCCACCCCCAGGCTTTCCATGTCCACCACGTCGGCCCCCGTGTCGCGAAAGGCCGCTGCCTTGCCCGCGACATCCTCGATGGCCAGCGGGTTCGTGAGCAAAGTCCGCCCGACCACCGCACGCCCCCGGAGGATGACCGCGCCCACCAGCTCGCGCCAATGAGGATCGGTGCCAAAACGGGTCCCGTCGCGCGCCGTCACGCTCCCGGGTATGCAAATGGTGCCGGCCGGCAAGGCGGGATCGAGGCCGCCCGCCATGCCCCAGCTGACCAGGCGGGTCGCACCGGCGTCGACCAGGGCGAGGGCAGCGCGGGCGGCGGCCGCAGCGCCGATGCCGCTCACCGCAACCAGAGTCCCGTCGGACAGAATCGATAACCCGTCGCCGCGCTTCACCGACGGCCCCAATGTGCGTGCCTCCGCCGCGAGTGCCGCGACGACGCCCGCACTCAATGAGTGGGTCCGCGGCGGACGAGCGTGCGGAAGGCAGCCAATGCCCACAGCGGGAAGTAGCCGCTGTAGCCGTGATATTTCAGGTAAAAGACCCGCGGAAAGCCGGGTGCGGTGAAGGTCGGATCGCTCCACAACCCATCGTCGGCCTGAGTTCGGAGCAGGTGATCGACGCCGCGCCGCACCGAGTCGGAAGCCACTTCGCCCGAGGAGAGCAGCGCCAGCAGCGCCCAGGCGGTCTGATACGGAGTGCTCGCGACCGGGGTGGCGGCGCGGCGCGCGTAGGTGTCGTTGCTTTCGCCCCATCCGCCGTCCAGGTTCTGGCGGCTCTTCAGCCACTCGACCGCCTTGTGTACCGCCGGATCCTCCGCGCTCACGCCGGCCTGAGCCAGCCCCATCAGCACCGACCAGGTGCCGTAAATATAATTGGTGCCCCAGCGGCCGAACCATGAACCATCGGGCTCCTGCCCGGCGCGCAGGTAGGCGAGCGCGCGACCCAACGCGGGCTCATCCTGCGGGCGGCCGATGCGCGACAACACCGTCACGACGCGGGCCGTCACGTCGCTGGTGGGCGGATCGAGCAACGCGCCATGATCGGCGAAGGGGATCTTGTTCAACGAGAAATGCGTGTTGTCGGCATCGAACGCGGCGAAACCGCCATCCTCGCTCTGCATGCCGACCAGCCAATCCAAGGCGCGGCTCACACTGTCGGTGTAGTCGTCCGAGTTGTGCGCCTGATGCATGGCCCACGCGACCACCGCGGTGTCGTCGAGGTCGGGATAGTAACTGTTGGCGAACTGGAAGGCCCAGCCGCCGCCCGCCACACTGGGCCGGTTTACTCGCCAGTCGCCGGGCTCATCGAGAATCTGTTCGGTTTGCAGCCAATCGAGGGCCCGCGACGAGGCGCCGGCCGCGACCGGATCGGCAGCCTCCTGCATGGCCAGACTGGCCAGCGCGGTATCCCACACCGGGGACACGCAGGGTTGGCAGTAAGCGCTGGTGGGTCCGACCACCAGCAATTTCTGCAAGGCGCGCTTCGCCGTCTCGCGCCGCGGATCATCGTTGGCATACCCCAGTATGGTCATCGCCTCCAACGCGTTGACCATGGCCGGGAAGATGGCACCGAGCCCATCCTCGCCGTTCAAGCGCTCCAACATCCACTCCTCCGCACGGCGCGTGGCGCGCGCGCGCATGCCGCGCGGAATGAGCGGATCGATCATCCGGCCCAGCCGATCTGCCAGCAGGAACGCGCGCGCGACCATGCCGCCTTTCTTGACGACCTCACGAAAGTAGCCTCGTTCGTCGCTGGGCGGCGTGGTGAAGAGTTCCGGAATGTGCATGCTGCGCGGATTCTTCGCGACCGGCTTGCGCGTACAGAGGATGAACAGCGGCACCATGACGGTCCGCGACCAATAGGCCACTTTGTCGAGATGGAAGGGAAACCATTTCGGCAGCAGCATGATTTCGACGGGAATGTAGGGCACGCCCCGCCACGGCAGTTGGCCGAACAAGGCCAGCGCGATGCGGGTGAAGACGTTGGCTCGAGCGGCGCCGCCGTGCTCGAGAATCGCCGTGCGAGCCCGCGCCATGTGCGGCGCGTCGGGATCGTCGCCGGCGAGTTTCAGCGCGTAATAGGCCTTCACCGTGCAGCTGATATTGAAATCGCCGCCGTAGTACAGGGGCCAACCGCCGTGCTCCGCCTGGTGAGTCCGCAAGTACACGGCCAGCTTCTTCTCGAGCGCGGCGTCGATCTCGTCCAGGAAGTGCATCATCATGATGTACTCCGCGGGAATGGTGCAGTCCGCCTCGAGCTCGAACAGCCAGTAACCTTGGGCACTCTGCCGGGCGATCAGCGCATCCCGCGCATCGGCCACTGCGCGATCCAGCGCGGTGGCCACGCTGGTCTTGGTGAGCGAATGCGCCACGATGTCCGCACGCGCCATCCCCGGCGCCGCGGCGGCGCTGCTCTTCTGAGCGGTGCGGCTCACGATGCGGAACTCCCGACCGAACGCCGCAGCGACCGCTCCGGCTCCAGCGGCAAATCACCGGTCACGGCATGCAAATCGACCCGTTGGACCGGCTGCGGACGGCGCGTTTCGCCGACGGGCGTGAACGGCAGCCCGTGGGCCGCATAGGCAAACAAGCTCCGCAACAGCCAATCGCTGCGGCCGGTCACATCAGTCAATAGTCGGGTCATCGCGACCGCTCTGCGGGAAACCTTCACCTGAACACCTGCCGTAAACCTCGGATTCTGATTAATTTTTTGCAATGTGAGCACCGCGAGGCCGATTGCCCACAGGCAAAAGCGCCGAATGCCGGCCTCACCGCTCGGGATCAACAGCGTGTACTCGAGCGCGTTGCGTAGATGTCCATGGGCGATGGCGACCAGTTCACGCATGCCCGCGGCAAACTGCGGGTCGTACGCCTCGGACGACAACTTCGCCAAATCCACCCCGTGACGCGAGAACACTTCCTGCGGCAACCAACAGGCGCCGCGGCTGCGATCTTCCCAGACGTCCTTCAGTATATTGGTCATCTGCAGCCCCTGCGCAAACGACACCGCCAAGCTTTGCAGCCCGGCGCGATGACGGGCGATGAGCGGCGAATATTCGCAGAACAGCTCGGTCAGCATATCGCCCACGACCCCGGCCACGTAGTAGCAGTAGTCGTCCAGATCGGTCTGGCGCGGCAAGCCCCGCAAGCTGGCGATCGATTGAAAACGAGGCATCCCATAGCACATGAGCTCCACGCAGCGGTGAATCGCCGCCCGCTGCGCCTCGCTGAGCGCCGCCGTCACGTTGATGACGCGCTGCATGTTGCCCACCAGGTCGCGCTCGGTGGGAAGGGTGCGGTCCGACAGCCGGGCCTCGAGCGCCCGGGCCAGCGTTTGCGGCTCGCCCAAGCCCGCGACAGCCGCCATGAAGCGCTGCATGAACGACAGCGTTTCGGCCGGCGACAAGGCCGGTTCGTCCTCGATGGTATCGGCGATCCGGCACAGCAGATACGCGTTGGTGACCGCAATCCGCAGTGCAGCAGGCAGCTGCGGAATCGTCAGCGCGAAGGTGCGCGAAACGTGCGGGAGTATTTGGTCTTGATAGACTGCATCGGAAACGCCGGAATCCATGAGGACAGTATCTCGGAAAATAGACGGGATAGCACCCCCCCGGGGAGGTCGGGTGTGGCGCAAATACCCTAAAGCCCGCGCAGGCCGGACCTGGGGTTATTCCGGCGCGGACTATAGCGGCGGCCCGCGTGGGCTGCAACCGCGTAGCAGTTCCGCTACAGATCATCAGTCATGGCAGTTAGGGCCCGCAGCAGTATAAACTGTGACAGATGGCCGAACCTCTCATTAATTATCCGCTCCTCGAATCCATCGACACGCCGGCTGACCTACGCCGCCTGCCGCTGTCCAAACTCACCGAACTGGCCTCGGAACTGCGTGAGTTCCTGATTCACAGCGTCAGCACGCGTGGAGGCCACTTTGCAGCAGGCTTGGGTACGGTCGAACTGACCATCGCCCTGCACTACGTGTTCAACACCCCCTATGACCGGCTGGTGTGGGACGTGGGGCACCAGGCCTATCCGCACAAGGTGCTCACCGGCCGCCGCGGGCGGCTCCATACCATCAAGCAGGCCGATGGCCTGGCGCCGTTTCCGGCGCGTACCGAAAGCGAATACGATACCTTCGGCGTGGGTCACTCGAGCACCTCGATCAGCGCCGCACTGGGCATGGCCATCGCCGCCGCCAAACGCGGCGAGGATCGCCGCGCGGTCGCGATCATCGGCGACGGCGCGCTGACCGCCGGCATGGCCTTCGAGGCGCTCAATCATGCAGGTACGGCGCCCGCCGACTTGTTGATCATCCTGAACGACAACGACATGTCGATTTCGGAAAACGTCGGCGCACTCTCCAATTACCTGGCGCGCGCCTTGTCGGGCCGCATGTACTCGCATCTGCGCGAAGGCGGGAAGAAGGTGTTGCGCCAGATGCCCACGGTCTGGGAACTCGCGCGCCGCTCCGAGGAGCATTTGAAGGGCATGGTATTGCCAGGCACGCTGTTCGAAGAGATGGGTTTCAATTACATCGGACCGGTGGATGGCCACGATGTCAAAGCGCTGATCGCCACCCTCAACAACGTAAAGAAGCTGCATGGCCCCCAGTTCCTGCATGTCGTGACGCGCAAGGGCAAAGGCTATGCGCCGGCGGAAGCGGATCCGATCAAATGGCATGGCCCCGGCCCGTTCGACCCGGCGAGCGGCAAGATTTTCAAGGAAGCCAGCACCGGCCCGACGTATTCGCAGATCTTCGGCCAGTGGCTGTGCGACATGGCCGAGCGCGATCCGAACATCATCGGCATCACGCCCGCGATGCGCGAAGGCTCGGGTCTGGTCGAGTACTCGAAGCGCTTCCCCGACCGCTACTACGATGTGGCGATCGCCGAACAGCACGCAGTCACCTTTGCGGCGGGGCTGGCCTGTGAAGGTTTCAAACCCATCGTCGCCATTTATTCGACCTTCCTGCAGCGCGCCTACGATCAGTTGATCCACGATGTCGCGTTGCAGAATCTGCCGGTGGTGTTCGCGCTCGACCGTGCCGGACTCGTGGGCAGCGACGGCGCGACCCATCAGGGCAGCTACGATCTGAGCTTCCTGCGCTGCATCCCGAACATGGTGATCATGGCGCCGGCCGACGAAAACGAGTGCCGGCAAATGCTGTACACCGGAACCACTTTGTCCTCGCCTTCCGCGATCCGCTACCCGCGCGGCACCGGGCCCGGCGCGACCATCGCCGCCGAGATGACGGCGCTGCCCGTGGGCAAAGGCGTCGTCAAACGCGAAGGCCGCAGTGGTCTCGCGATTCTGGTTTTCGGCACCCTGCTCGAATCGGCGCGCAAGATTGCCGAGCGCCTGGACGCCACCTTGGTCAACATGCGCTTCGTCAAGCCGCTCGACGAGGCGCTGGTGATCGGCATCGCCGCCCGTCATCGCGCCATCGTCACCGTCGAAGAGAACGCCATCATGGGCGGCGCCGGCTCAGCGGTCGGCGAGGCATTGACTGCCGCGGGCGTTCGGATTGCCTTGCTGCATCTCGGCATCCCCGACAAATTCATCGAACACGGTTCGCGCGACACCTGTCTCGCCGCCGCCGGACTGGACCTTGCCGGCCTCACCGCCAACATCGATCGCTGGTGGGCACAGCAGACGCAGGAAAAACTGCGCTCCGTGCGCAGCGTATGAGCACGTCGCGAGGGCTGCCGATGACCGTCAGGAACACGCTCGAGCCAATTTGTGACGCGCACGCCGCGGCCCCAGAGGTTGCGCCCGCTCTGGTCACGGCCCATCGCAGCGCGGCCCTTCGCATCGCCGCCTGCGCCGCGGCCCTGCTTGCGCTCACGCCCGGCCGGCAGGCATTCGCGGCCGACGCCGACTGCAAGCCGCTGTTCGAGGCGATGACGCGGCTGTTCAACACGCCCAGCCATCAATACCTCACGCAGACGAGCGCGGACCCGGGCGAGAAGCCCACGGTCGGGGAGATCATCAACACAGGCAAGATCGTGTACATCCTGGTCGAGGGCAAGTGGCAGAAAAGCACGATCACCGCCGCGCAGCTGCAGGAGCAGGAAGAACAGAATCGGAAGAACGCGAAGGTCAGGATTTGCCGGCTCGAGCGCGATGAATCCGTGGACGGCGTTGCCGTGAAGCACTTCAGTGCGCACACCGAAACCGGCGACGTCATCAGCGAAGAGCAAATCTGGATTTCGAAAAGCGCAGGCCTGCCGGTGCGCGAAACCATCGACATGGATATGGGCGACAAGGGCGGCAAGAGCCGCGCCGAAATCCGCGTGATCTACACGGGCATCGAGGCGCCTGCCGTCGCACGATAGGTGAATCTCGACGCCGGCGAAGCCCGGCACTCGATGCCCACGCCCGTCAATTTACAACGTCCACCAGATAATTGCCGTAAAGATCGGTGGTCGCCGTTTGTCCCTCGAGAAGCAGGAAAGTCGTCGTCGTCTCCTCGACGATCGCCGGCCCGACGATGCGCGCACCCGAACCCAACGCCGACCCGTCGAACACGGGGAGGAGCGCTCCGCTCTTTCCGAGATAAACCGATCGGTGCCGTCCCGGCGTCGGCGGTTCGCTCTGCTCGGCAAGCACTCGGCCGCGGCGACCGCGCCCGCCCGTGTCTCCGATCGCACGGACCTTCCACGTCGTGAACTCGACCACCTCTCCCAGATCTTTGATCGTATAGATGCGTTCGTGTTGAGTATGGAAAGCGCCGGCCAACCGCTCCAGATCGCCCGCCCTCAGGCCCTTCGCCCCACGCTCGAACGTGACCTCAATGTCCCACGATTGATACAGGTAGCGTCCCTGAAAGGCGAATGAGAACGAGCGCGCTTCGGACGCCACGCCGGCTCGATCGAGAAACGCGTCGCCGCGCAGGATGAGCTTCGCGAGCAGCGCTTCGACGCCGGGAGCGTCGAAATTGCGGCTCGTCGTATGCAGCGTCGCGGTCTCCTCCCACCGCAAATCCGACAGGAGACCGCCGTAGGCACTCAGGCCAGCTGCGAGCTTTGGCACCATGAACCGCCGGATCCCGACGATGCGGGCCATATCGCCGATATGGCAGGCCGTCGCTCCGCCGCCGCTCACCATGAAGCTCTCGCGCGGATCGATGCCTTCGTTGATCGTCACGTCCTCGAGGGCTCCGATCATGCTGTGATTGATGGTGGTGTAGATCGCCCATGCCGCATCGAGCAGGCTCAACCGCAACTCGGCCGCGATGGAACCGACGACGGCCTCGGCCTTGGCCTTGTCGAGCTTCATTCGCCCGCCAAGAAAATAATCGGGGTCGATGATGCCGAGAACGAGATTCGCGTCGGTCACGGTCGGCAATGCGCCGCCACGGCCGTAGCAAGCCGGGCCGGGGTAGGCGCTCGCGCTGCGCGGCCCCACCTTGAGCAGCCCGCCGGGATCGACGCTGGCAATGCTGCCGCCGCCGGCGCCTACCGATCGCACGTCGATCTTCGGGATACCCAGCATCTCCATCCCAAACGTGGACTCCGGGGTGACGACGATCTGGCGGCCGCGAATGGCCGAAACATCGAACGTCGTACCCCCCATGTCGACGATGATTACGTCCGCCGCATCGGTCAGATGCAGGCCGGCGATGGGTGCCAGCGTGGGACCTGACATCACACTGTAGATCGGGCGGCGCACGATCTCGTCGGGCGGCATCATGCCGCCCACGCAATTGGCGATGAGCAGATCGCGGGCATAGCCGGCGCTTTTCAATGCGTCGGCGAGTCGGGTCGTATACGAAGCCACGACGGGATACAACGAGGCATTGATGGCGGCGGAGATGGTGCGCCGGTACTCCCTAGGTATGGGATTGATTTCATGGCCCAAGGTGACCGGAATCTCCGGCCATTCGGCGGCAAAGATCTCGCGCACTCGCAACTCATGGGCGGGATTGACGATCGACCACAGCAGGCTGACGGCGATCGCCTTCACGTCGCAGCGCTTGAAATAGGCGATGGCATCCATGACATCCTGTTCGACCAGTGGCTCGATTTCCCGCCCCAGAGCCTCGATCCGGCCGCGAACCTCGTAAGTGCGGTTCCTCGGCACATAAGGCGGCGGATAGTCGATGTGTACGGTGAAAGCACGCTTGCGCGGGGCTTCGCGGATCGTGAGTACATCGGGGTGACCCGCGTTGCAGATCAGGCCGACCGGAGCTGCCTTGCCCTCGACCAACGCATTGGTCGAAACCGTCGTGCCGTGCACGATCAGATCGTTGCGGGCGAGGAATTCGGGAAGACCCATGTCGTAATGGGCTGCCGCCAATCGCAGCGCATTCATAAAACCGACCTCGAACTCGCCCGGTGTGGTTGGAGACTTGAAAATTTCGATTCCCCGGCCGGCGCAATAAACGACCAGATCCGTGAACGTACCGCCGATATCGACACACGATGCGAACATTGAGGCTCCTACGAAGAAGGGGTTGACTTAGGACGGGGGGAACGGCGGCGCAGAAAGTTGCCGAGAACGGTGCCGATTTCGCTGCCGCCGAACAGTCCGTCGGGCCGGAACACCAGAATGATGAGCATGATCAAGGCAAGCGCCACCTCTTGCATGCCGGCTCTGGCGGTGAAGTCGATGCCCCACACCGTGACGCCGTCCTCGAGCGACCTGAAGGTCTCGGAGATCGCCTGTATGATCAAAACGCCCAAGACCGCCCCGGACAGACTGCGGGCGCCGCCCACCACCAACATCGCCAAGGTCAGGAAGGTCGTGTCCAGGTAAAAAGTGTTGGGGTTCAGCGTGCCCAAGAAGTGTGCGAACAGCACCCCGCCCATTCCTGAGATGAACGCGCTGATGGCCAGCGCCACCATTCTTTCACGGGCAATGTGGATGCCGATCGATTCGGCCGCCACTTCATCTTCCCGGGTGCAGCGCAGGAGGGCTCCCCGACGGGTCTGCTGATACCAAGCAGCGATGCCGACCGCCGCCAGAGCGCAGATCAATGCCGTCCAGATCGTGGTATCGAGCGGCAGTCCAACCAGGGCTTGCCGACCTCCCGTGACGCCTTTCCAATTCTGTGCCACCACATGCGTAATGATGAGCAAAGCGAAGGTGGCCATGGAGGGCACCACGCCCCGAAGCCGCATGACGGGCCAGCCGATGACCAACGCAATGAGAGCCGCCGCGGCCGAGGCGATGAGGCCGGCCGGCACGGTGGGGAGGTGAAATCGCTCCAATGCCAGCGGAAGCGCCAGCAATGCGTGCTTCTTGAGCGGCGGCATGGTCAGTAGAGCGGAAATATAGGCTGCCACCATCATGAACGACACGTGTCCGAACGACATGACGCCCGAATTGCCGCTGAAGCTGTAAAGGCCGACGACGATCACGACGTAGATCAGCGCCTCGGTCACGACGCGCTGCATCGCGGGCGCGGCGAATGACGCCGCAAGGGCTGCAACCCCGAGCACCATCGCGAGGATGGCCGGGGTGGCGAAATCACCCTTCAAGCCGCGCATTAAATCCTCACTCGATGCGCCTTGCGAAAGACGAGCCCTTGTGGGCGACCGATGAGAAAGGCGATGAAAAGGCCAAAGAGGAAGGCATCCCGGTAGGGCCGCCAGGTTGGCGGCAGGAACGTCTGCAAGGCGACCGACGTCATTCCAACGAGCATCCCCCCCAGCGCAGCTCCTGTCAGCGACCCCATCCCGCCGACCACGGCGGAGACGAACGCGACCAGGACCAGATCGACACCCATGCGATAGGAAATCGTTCCCGATTGGGCCACCTGATAAAAAGCCAGCACCGCGGCCAGAATCCCCGACATGGCGAAGGCCGCCGCAATGACCCGGTTCGCTTTGATTCCCACGAGCCGGGCCATGGTGAAATCCTCAGCCGCCGCGCGCATTTGGATGCCGAGCGGTCGACGACGGAAGAAGAAAGTCATCGCAGCAAGCAGAGCGAGCGTGACCGCTATCGTGGCAATCTCGAGCAAGGGTAGTCGCAGCTCGCCGAGAGCCGCGCTCTCGGAGAGCTCCGGCAGCAATGACACTCCGATCGGGCGGGCCCCGAATATCAGAACGACCAAGTGCTGCACGAGGTACGAAACGGCGAACGAGGTGACCAGCAGAGTAGCCGGATTCGCCTTGCGAAGCGGGCGAAATGCGACGCGCTCCATCACCAGTGCGAGGCACACCGCGGCCACGACGGCAGCGCCCAAACGGATCCCTACGGGTTGTCCGTCGAGTGCGTAGACGGTGAAGGCCGCCGCCGTGATCAGTTCCCCGTGAGCGAAGTTGATGAGGTTCATGACGCTGAAAATCAGTCCGACGCCGAGTGCGGCCAGCGCATAGATCGCCCCCAGATTGATGGCATCGATGGCCGTCTGAACGAGGTTCACGTCACCGCTCCAAAATAAGCCTGATCGAAATTGTCGACTTGTCGAAGCTCTTCCGAGCGCCCAGACAAGACGATGCGACCGGTGTGCAGAACGTAGGCACGATCGGCGGCGCGCAGCGCGCGGCGAATGCTCTGTTCGACGACGAGCACAGTCAGGCCGCCGGTACGCAGTTCGGTGAAGGTCTCGTAGAGCGCATCGACGATCAACGGCGCGAGACCCAGGGAAGGCTCGTCGAGCAGCAAGAGTCTCGGTGCGGCCATGAGGGCGCGGGCAATCGCAAGCATCTGCTGCTCGCCCCCGGAGAGCTGCCCGGCCCGTTGGCGGAAACGCGCTTTGAGGATCGGAAACAGACTCAGCATTCGTTCGATGTCCGTCTTGACCGCCAGCCTGCCCGTCCGAGTCGTGGCACCGAGCCTTATATTTTCCTCGACGGTCAGCGAGCCGAAGATATGCCGTCCTTCCGGCACGAGACTGATGCCATCGGCAACCAATCGTTCCGGCGCGAGGCCGATGATCGGTTTGCCCCGCAGCAGCAGCGAGCCCTGGCGCGGTACGTTCAAACCCGCAATCGTGCGCAACAATGTGGATTTGCCGGCACCGTTCGGCCCGACGATGGCGACCAGCTCGCCGTCGTCGATCGATATACTCACTCCTTTCAAGGCGGCAATGCCGCCGTAGGAAACGTGCAAGTCGTCCACACTGAGCAGCACGCTCATTCGGTCTCTCCAAGATAGGCACGTCGCACGCGGGCATCCCGCCGAACGGCGTCAGGCACATCGGTCGCGATGGTGCGGCCCTGATCGAGAACCTGCACGCGGTCGCACAGCTCGAATACCAAGGACATGCGGTGTTCGATGAGGAGGATGCCGCAACCCAATTCGGTGCGGATGCGGCGGATCAGAGCGGCCAGATCGTCGCATTCGGCATCATTCAGCCCCGCCGCGGGTTCATCCATGAGAAGAAAATGCGGGCGCGCCGCGATCGCACGGCCAATGCCGATTCTTCGCTCGGCGCCGAACGGCAGCGTGTCGGCTATCTGGCTCCGCAGGTGCGACAAGCCGAGCCAGTCGAGAACTTCGCGGGCGCGCGTGTGCGCGGAGTGCCTGGACTCGCCCTGGGCAAGCGCGCCCGCCTCGATGTTCTCCAGTGCGGATAGTTTGCGGAAAAGCAGCACGTTCTGAAAAGTTCGAGCGAGGCCGGCGCGCGCGCGGCGCCAGGCGGGCCACGCCGTGACCGGCATGCCGGACAGGGTCACCTCGCCCGCGGCGATGGATTGAAACCCTGTCAGCACATTGACCAGCGTCGTCTTTCCGGCGCCGTTCGGACCGATCAGACCGAGGATTTCGCCCCTGGAAACCTGCAGGTCGACGTCTTCCACGGCCCGCAGGCCCTGGAAATCCACCGTGACCCGGTCGACTTGCAGGCGATTGGCCGCCGCCGCGATGATTGCTGGCATGGGTGTTTCCCGGGAGGCGGTGTTTTACTTCGGAACTTCGCGCGCGGCAAAGATGCCGAGGGTCTTGCCTTGTCTGCCGCCTTCGACTTCCATGATCGCCATGTCGCGCCCATCGTTGATATGGGCACGCGGCGTAAAGGTCGTCGGACCGACGAGCAGCGGCTCGTCCTTGAACGCATCGAGGATGCGTCGCACCTTGTCGGCGTCGAGGCTTTTTGCGCGTTCGACCGCCCGCGCCCAAGCTTCGATCACGCTATAGCCGGTCAACGCATTGGACTGCGTCGGCAGGCGGCCGAACTTCGTCTTGAAAGTCTCGAAGAAGCTGCGCATAGCGGAACGCGGATCCGTACCGTACATCGAGGCATACGTGACGAAGTACATGTTGTCGAGTTTCGGTACGCCGCTCAACCAATAGTCGCCGTCCCAAGAGTCGGAGCCGAGGAGCGGCACATTGACGTTCGCCGCGCGCAACTGCTTGATCGCGCCCACCCCGGGCGGCGGAGCCGCCGAAACGACCACGAAGTCCGGTTGTCTGCGCAGCGATTTCAGGCGCGTGATCTGAGTGGAGATCTGCGGATCCTCGCCGCTGAACGTGTCCTCGCCCACCAAGGCGTCCGCACCGCGCAGGGCGACCCAGCGTTTCTTGAACGCTTCGGCGAACGACGAGTCGAACGCCGTGTCGGTCTCCAGCAGGATGTAAGCCGTCTTGAAACCTTTCGAGTTTGCCCACTCGGCCATCAAGGCGGCCTCACCCACGGAACTCGTCGCCATGGTGTAGGCATAAGGCCCAATCCCGTCCGGTCCGAATTTCGGATCGCCGGCGCAGCTCGCAAAAGTGACCAGGCTCTTGGAATTCGCGATGTTCGCCGCCGCGCTCCCGTAATCGTAGTCGCAAGTCACGACCACGACGGAGGCGCCCTTGTCGATCACGTTCTGAGCCGCGGTCGCACCGTAGGAGATATCCGATTTCGTATCGGAACTCACCAGCCTCAAAGGCCGACCAAGCACTCCGCCTTTGGCATTGATGCTCTCTATCGCGAGTTGCATCGCCTTGTAGGGACCGTCGTCGTAGGGGGCCAATGGACCGCTGAGAGCAACCGCGGCGCCGACGATGATCGGAGCGGCGGTTTCGGCGTCTGCGCGCGGCGCGGCGGCGCTTACCAACGTCAACGCCAACGCGAGCAGCCGCGCGGGAAATGTAGGCCGAAGACCCGCTTTCACGTGCTTCGCCGCAATTCGGCGGTTCGAACCGCATCGACCACGTAGTCGATGCCGTTCGACGCGAGGGTGACCGCGACGCCAAATATCGCGGCGGCATTCTCCCGGCTGACCCAAGACCGGTTGACATCCGTGCATACCAGTGCGGCTTCGCGGTCTCTCGGATCGCCGTAGCCGCCGCCCGCACAGCTGCGATAGACCACTTCCTGATCGGTGGTGAAAACCTCGTTGTGAAAGTCGGGAAGCCGCTCCAAACCGTTCGTGGCCGATCGTTTCCAGGTGCCGCTGGTCGCACCGGCGCCGCCGCCAAGAACGCCCCCGGCCGGGAAGGTGCCGCCGTCGCCGCAGTAATAGACCAGAATGTCGCCGTCGAGCGAGCGATACGTGCCCGCGGTGGCGGGAGCTCCGCACCACTGGCCGGGACCTAAGGTGTCGATCGCGATGCGACGCTCTCCGAACACGATGGGATACATGGCTTCGTTTACTTCGACCGAGTCGCAAACCATGATGCCGTTGCCCGAGGAGGCCTCGT
This sequence comes from Gammaproteobacteria bacterium, assembly GCA_003134045.1. Lineage (GTDB taxonomy): Bacteria > Pseudomonadota > Gammaproteobacteria > Steroidobacterales > Steroidobacteraceae > Bog-1198. The sequence goes on along the minus strand of PLAH01000185.1, from coordinate 6,972 downwards.
AGGTGAGCCACCCGTCATAACCCGACAGGCCGGGGCCGCCCGAAAGGGCCATGATGAATTGGGTGATGTAGGAGACCGGCTCACCGTGGCGGCTGTCATTGCCCGACACCACACCCAGCGCCGCCGAAAAGTTGCCGCCGCCTTCGGCCATGCCGTGAGGCGCTCCCATTTCGCTGAATGAGCACTGCACGGCATTGGCGAGACGTTCCATGCAGTTGCTGGTGGCGACCGATGTGCCGGCCGGGTAAATCGGGCGCCCCACGACGCAGCCATCTCTCAACAGCGGCACGATACGGCTGGCACTGCCATGATTGTGGGGCATTTCCGGATCGACGTTGTAGAAGACGCCGATCCGGCATGCCGCGATCGCGCAGGCTTCCGACAAGTTTAAGCCGCCTTCGACCATATTCGGATTGTCCCGCGCATCGACCGTGACCAAGCCGAGATCGGAATCGACGGTGACTACGGCTTTGATCGGAATTCCCTCATCGGCCACGCCCGGAACCGGATCGTGGCGGACGGCATATGTGTAGGTTCCCGACGGGAGCTTGCGGATCGCCGCGATCGCTCGCCGCTCGCCGTAATCCATCCAGGCCTCGATGAACGTTCTCACCGTGTCGGGACCGTATTTTTCCACGAGTTCCTTCAACCGCCGCTCGCCGGTCCGACAGGCCCCAACCTGCGCCTGGTAGTCGCCGTAGAAAATGTTGCTGACCCGTATCTTCTGCCGTGCGATACGAATGATATCGGCCTTGTCCTTATAGTCCTGTTGAACGCGCACGCAGGGGAAGTGGACCCCTTCCTGATAAATGTTCTTCGCATACGGCAGATAGGTGGTCGGCTCGGGCGCGCCGATGTCTGCGTGATGTGAACGCGACAGCGTCCAAAACAGCGGCTCGCCGTCGAAGTAAACGGGAACGCAGACGGTGAGATCCGCGTGATGCGTTCCTCCGAAATACGGGCTGTTGTTCAAGAAGGCATCGCCCTCCTCGATGTCGTCGAACAGCTCGACGATCGGTCTGGTGGTCAGTTCCAGCGCGGTGACGTGGATCGGCAGGGCCTCCTCGACGCAGATGAGCCGGCTGTCGAAGGTCAGGATGCCGCAGGACATGTCCCGGCCGTTCTTGATGACGCTGGAGCGGCTGGCCTTCATCACGGTGTTGGTCATCTCGCGGATGATCGACTGGATGCGGCTGGAAAGCACCGCCAGGAGGATCGGATCGAAATCCGACCGAGATTCCGTAGTCATGATCTGTCTCCGTCAGAAGTCGCGGCGGATCTGGATGCCGATGGTGCGCGGCCGGGTGACGAACAAGCGCGGCCTGTCCGGCAGCTGGGCGCCGTCGGGCAGCAGATCTCCCGTCACTCCGAGCGTATTGAAAAGGTTCTTCACGAACAGCGCCGCCTGCCAGGGCCCTTGGTTGAAGCCCGCCCGGAGGTTGACGAGGCTGTACGCCGGCAACGACAGCCCCGTCGGCGAATCGTTGTAGCTAACCCTGGAGTCGGTATACGTATATTGACCCATGACGAACCCTGTGCGCTCTCCCAATGGAATGGAATACTGGAGGGTCGTCGCGGCGGTCCATCGTGGCGTGTTCTGCAACGGCTGGCCTTCGATGGTGTCAGACTCTTGCGACGCCTGCGTGACTTTCGCGTCTTCGTAGCCCGTGGAAACGTTCACCGTGAGATGCTCGATCGGAGCGGCGTCGATTTCCAATTCGAAGCCCCTGCTGCTCGTCGAACCGACATTGGCCACGATGCTCCACTCGCAGGGCAGCACCACCGTATGTTGCGTATTCTTCCACTCGATGTCGTAAACCGCGACCCGGGTCTTGATCCGGCCATCCATCCACGAGCTCTTGAGCCCGAGCTCATAGCTCCAGAGCGAATCCGACTTGAATTCATTGCCGTTGGTGATGCCGAGCGATGCCAGGGCCGGACCGCATTGCGGCGGCACATAGGGGTTCGTTCCGCCGATTCTGAAGCCCTTCGCGGCGGATGCGTAGACCATGTGATCGGCGGAGAGCTGATACTTGCCGGTAAATCGGGGGGCCTTGTCGTTCTCCGAGTGGGCGGCATAGTCGGAGGACACCCCACCGTTCAAGGGGCCGCTCGCGACATAGGTTCCGTCGTGTTCCAGGTGCGCTAGGCGCACTCCGGCGGAGAACTCCAGCGCGCGCGTCGCTTGATAGGTCACGTCCGCGTAAGCCGCGCGCTGGCGGTCGGCGTTGGGCGTGTTTTGCAGGAATGTCAGGTCCGTGCCGTAAACGCCGCCCGTGGCTACGTTGAACCCGGGCGCATTGTAATACTGGTGGTAGAAACGATCCTCCTGCGACCAATACACACCGCTCACGAATTGCACCGGCCCTTGGAACGTCGATTCGAAGCGCGCCTCGCCCGTCCAATCCCGGAAGTACAGATGATCGACGATGGGCGCGGGAACATAGTACGGCAGGCCCCAGAACACCACGGCATTGGCGTCGGTCGTGTCCTCGAGATCGTAGCCGTCCCGATAGAAATGATTTCCCAGGACGATGAAGCGGCCGAAGCCCAGCTCCTGCTTGACGGTCAGGCTTTCGAAATTCCACGTGTCGCCCACCGCCTCAGGCACGTCGAGCGGACGAGTCTGTGCGAAATTGTTTGCCGTGTAGTCGGCCAGCGGGTAGCCGTTGCTCGAAGACTTCTGGTAGATGAACAGCGGCGTAACCGTGAGGCCCGGCACGACCTCGGGAGTGAGGTGCAGGGAGGCCATCACTCCGGTGTCCTGCTCGTCACCCACATGCTTTTTCTCTCCGACGGGCGCGCCACCCGGCGGAAACGGCAGAATGGGAGAGCGAGGATCGAGCGGTCCGCCCCAGGTCCGCGTGAACAGGCCGGGGTCGAACGCGCTGAGAGCACTGACCCGCAGTGCGACATTGTCCGCCACCAGCGGAACGTTGAGCGTGGCGTTGACGGAATACCCGCCGCCGCCGCGATCCACATAGGATCCTTCCGCCTCGACCTTGCCGGAGGCTCGATCGGTCGACGCATCGCGCGCCACATAGCGTACGGTGCCCCCCATGGAGCCTGCGCCAAAAAGCGTCCCTTGCGGACCGCGAAGCACTTCCACTCGATCCAACTCGAGCAGGCGCGGATCCATGGATGGCGGCACAGGGCTGTCGTCCAGGTAGACGCCCGTCGTGTTGTCGCCGAACACACCTCGGATGGTGATGGTCTTCGTTGTCGACACACCGAATCCGGTGCCCGCTCCCCCGGAGCCCGCACCGCTTCCCACCGAGAGATTGGGAACCATGCTGGCGTACTCACTGAAGCGTTTGATCCCCAAATTGTCGAGTGAGTCGCCCGTGATGGCACTGATCGAAATCGGCACCACTTGGAGGCTTTCGGTCCGGCGCTGGGCCGTCACGGTGATCTCCTCGAGGCCGGCCCCCGTATCCTTCAACTCATCGGCTAATGCCGGCAGCGCCCATCCGCAGAGGAGGAGAACCAGCGGTATCCGAAGCCGCCCCGGCTGGGCTTGGGCGTGAGTAGTTTGTGACATGGAATCCCCCTGCGAGATACGGCGATCAGCTAATGGATAATTTGGATCAAATATCAAATATTTGATCTAATTTATAGAAGCAAATATGATGCCAATCGACCAGTGAAAACTTAAGGCATTGGTTTATATCGACTTACTGGTAAATTCGGCCGTTGACAGGGCGCGCACCGAGAAGGGGCTGAACCAGTCTGAAGCGCCATGAGACCTTCCGTGATGCACAATGGTGCAGAGTAACCAGGCCTCGGCGCTGAACTTGAGCCGTTATGGCATATGGCATCGCACCGGTCAGCATTACGGGCCGCCGTACTCCAACAGCCAGACAATTTTGTACGGCGCCCGGTCCTTCTCCCTCCATCGGCTGCCTGATTCCATCGCCGGTGCTGAGATGTCCGGGCTGAGACGTCTAGGCTGAGACCTCTAGGACAGGCGACTATTTTGGGGCTGCGGCGATGCTATCCCAGTAGCCTTCGGTTTCATGAATGTCGGACAGATCCAGTTCCATGGCGAGATGCGCGGCTTCGGCGTTGCGCGTTTGGAACGCGCTGAGGAGTTCGCCATGGCGCTGGGTCGCCACTTCATCGAAGCGGCCTGGAACTGTTTTCACCCAACTGATGGTGCGTGAAATGAACGGCGCCATCCGCAGCCATAGCGCTTCGATCAGATCCGCGAGCGGCTTGTTGCCCGCGATGCGATATATCTCGAAGTGAAAAGCCATGTTGAGCTTTTTGTACTCTTGCAGATCGCCGTTGGCGGCGCAGAGAATCATTCCTTCATGCATGCGACGCAGCTGCTCGATCTGGTGGAGATCGATATTTTGAGCCGCCAGAAACGCGGCCTTCGATTCGAGAAGAACACGCAATTCGCACAGCTGCGCGATCTCCTCCCGAGCCAGAACCGGTACACGCGCCGAGCGATTGGGCATGGCTTCGAATGCCCCTTCGGAGATCAGGCGCTTCAGTGCCTCACGTGCCGGCATCTCTCCGACCCCCGCGAATTCGGTCACCATGCGCAATGTGATGGTCTGCGACGGCCCGAACCGGCCCGAGAAAACGGCTTGTTTGAGTAGAAGATAGGCCCGGGTGTTGGCGTTTCCTCCCGCTGCAGGGCGGGCTCGCGAGCCCGAGGGCATCGCCGACTCCGTAGCGCGGGAGGGCAGGTTCGAGGCCGCTTCTTTGGTTTTTTCGCGCATTTTTCCGACGAGACCCGTAAGCGTGTTCCCGGTTCCGTTCCAGCCGAAGAACATATCACTTCCGCCGGCCTAATCCAGGGACGCCAGCAGTTCCGCTACCTTTTCGAGCGCCGCGGACAGCCCTGCGGTCGCATGCGCGAGGGCCTCGGAATTATGTGCCGTCGACAAGCTCATGATACCGCCCGGCCCGATGAGAATACCCTCGCTCAAACAGGCCAGATGAAACAATGCGGCAACGCCGAGAGCCGAGGGATCGTCTTCATGACGCATGGGATCGGCGGCGAAAGCGATCCCCGCCACCGAACCGATTCCGGAAATGACGACATCCAGGCCCAGCTCGGCTGCATGCTCCGCAAGGGCGCGACGGATGACGAGGCCCGCGGCGTCCATCGCTGCTATACGGTCAACGGTCAGGTCGCGCAGCGTCACGATCCCAGCGCTGCAACCGACGGGGTTGCCGTTGAACGAGCCGCCGTGAAAAACGCAACCTCGCTGCGTCGGGTCGAAAATCCTCATGATCTCCCGTGAGCCGCCGAACACCCCCAAGGGGGTGCCGCCGCCCAGAAATTTACCGAGCACCACGAGGTCGGGGGTCAGCGAAAAATATTCGGCAGATCCTCCGACGGCCAATCTCAGCATGAGACAGTCATCGAGGATGGTGAGCGCCCCATGGCGCCTCGCCAACGACTGGAGATCGGAAAGAAAATTCGGTGCCGGCGGCACCACGCGACCCGTCACCAGCACCGGCTCGATGACGATCGCGGCCACCTTTGGGCCGTGCAATGCCATGACCCGTTCGAAACTCGCGAGATCGTTGAAGGGCGCGACCAACGCGCGACCCTCGACGTCACCCTGCCCGTAGAGCCCGGCTTCGAGATCGGGGTAACTGCCGTGATAGGCGCCAATGGATTTCACGATGTAGGGGCGGCCCGTCACGTGCCGGGCCGCCTTGACGGCCAGCATGCCCGCTTCGGAACCGGAGTTCGTGAAGCGCACGAGTTGCATCGCCCTGATCCGATCCTGCAGCGATTCGGCAAAGGCAATTTGCGGATGAGACGCACCGGCCCAAGCAGTTCCCCGTTGAATGGCTGCCTGCATGGCTTCGCGCGCGGGAGCGTAATTGTTGCCGTGTATGAGACTCAACCCGTTGCAGAACAAGTCCAGGTAGCGACGCTGGTCCACATCCCAGAGCCAGGCGCCATCGGCACGCTCGATGACCACGGGATAAGGCGGGTGAAAGCTGGTCGTCCGGGTATTGCCGCCCGGCATCACCCGCGCGGCATGCGCCATCAACGCCGCGGAACCGGGCGTGGCTCTACGGTAGCGATCCTCGATGGATGTTCGGACCGTCAAGGCACGGAGCTTGGCCGAGACGCTGGGGGTGGTTTGGTGATTCAGGCTGCGCCTCGTTGAATTCTGCGGTGTCGGGGCGATCCTAGCACATTTGATCTAATATCTGATATTTGATCTAAATGAAGCCCAGGGCTCACCGCCGCGCTGAGCGAACTTGGCGGGGATTCCCCAAAAAACCGACCTATCGAAGACATCCGCAGCGGATCCTACCGGCGTCGCTAGGCTGAAAGTGGGATGCAAGCCAGCCTGCTCCCGCCATGAGTAAGATCGTCGCTCGAGGGCGCAGAAACGAAAAAACCCCCATCAGCTTTCGCCGATGAGGGTTACCTTTTTCATCTTGATCAAAAGGCATCAAATTAAGAGCCTGGCAGTGACCTACTTTCACATCGACAAAGTCGACACTAGCATCGGCGCAGAGCGTTTTCACTTCCGAGTTCGAAAAGGGATCGGGTGGTTCCCACTCGCTATGGCCGCCAGGCAAAACGGTTGCAGAGGGGCTAGTCATGTCTAGCCCCACCACGAATTCGGACAATTTGTTTCGACCCTTGGGGATTAATCCAAGATCTGTCGCAGTCGAGATCAATCGATCTCTCCCAATACGATGTTGCACGTTAGGGCAAATCGCTTGGGTGTTATATGGTCAAGCCTCACGGGCAATTAGTACTAGTTAGCTGAGCACATTACTGTGCGTACACACCTAGCCTATCAACGTCGTAGTCTTCGACGGCCCTTTAGAGACCTTAAAGGTCTAGGGAGATCTAATCTTGGGGGGGGCTTCCCGCTTAGATGCTTTCAGCGGTTATCCCTTCCGAACGTAGCCAACCAGCCGTGCTCTTGGCAGAACAACTGGCACACCAGAGGTTCGTCCGTCCCGGTCCTCTCGTACTAG
>PLAH01000077.1:121073-121430 GCA_003134045.1 Gammaproteobacteria bacterium | reverse complement strand
ATGCACCGCGAGACCAGGTAACTGCCGGCATACGCGCTGGTGGGGGCGAAGAGCGGGCTGAAGATCAAAGAGGCGCCGCCCGACGCGGACGGCGCCGACACCGGGAAAGTGGACGTCAACGTCAGCGGCGGCGGCCGCGGCGGCACGGTGGTCAATCTCGGCAACGGGTCGTCTATCGGCTACGGTTTGAACAAACTGGAGGCCAGGAAAGTGACCTTCCCTTCTTTGATCGATTCGCTGTCCAAATTTGTGGACCGGCCCGTGGTGGATATGACCGGCCTCACCGGGCGGTACGATTTCACCCTCGAATACTCCGTCGACGAACTGCGCAACCTGGTGCGGGCTTCGGGCGCGGAT